>JAKJFV010000066.1:0-7524 GCA_022704725.1 Spirochaetota bacterium | reverse complement strand
GAAATAGTTAACAGCAGCGCATATACCGATTATTTTGATTATATAAGCACTTCAAATACCGCCAGAGAGATCCTCAAAAAGCAGCTTATCAGTATGAGAGAAAAACATCCCTGCGATCTTTTTATACTAAGTATCCACACTTTTGAACCTGAATATGTGATTGAAGTTACGAAGTCCAGAAAAACGTTTTACTACGATCTACTCGAGTGCGGTATAGATATTGTGTGGGCAAATCATCCTCATGTCATGAGAGAATGGGAACTTGTCGAGGATTCACAAACGGGTCTTTTAACAAAGGCTGTGTTTTACGGTATGGGAAATACCATATCCGGCCAGCGGTATGTCTATAATTTTGATAATCCGTCTGCAATACGGGAATATACGGGAGACAGCATGCTCTTTCAGCTTGAGTTTGTTAAAAAAGATGATGTAAAACCCAGTATTTCCAAAACACAGCAATATCTTATTACAACCCACATAGATTCACATAAGAATTCTCTTATAAAGATAATGACTCAAGAATTTATAGATTCACAAGATATACAATATAAAAACTATTATACAAAGCGGTTAGAACTGCTCAAAAAAATTAAAGGAACAACACTATGCCCATAAACTACAAAACACTCCCTGTCTATGAACAGAAAAACCGTATATTGGAATCGCTTGAAAAAAATCAAGTTGTTATTGTACAAAGCCCCACCGGTTCAGGCAAAACCACCCAGATACCCGTCATTCTTCATGAAGCAGGATTCTCTGAACACGGCATGATTGCAGTCACGCAGCCCAGACGCATAGCGGCCTTATCTGTAAGCGAGTTTATTTCAAAGCAGCTGGGGACAAAGTATCCGGGACTTGTCGGTTATAAGATGCGTTTTGAAGATAAAACAGATCATACAACAAAAATAAAAATTATGACCGACGGGATCCTGCTGCAGGAGATGAAACTTGATCCGTGGCTCAGCAAGTATTCTGTAATTATGGTAGACGAGGCTCATGAGCGAAGTCTTAATATAGACTTTGTATTAGGCCTTCTTAAAAGAGTTCTTTCTCAGCGCAAAGATTTTAAAGTTATAGTTTCGTCTGCAACTATGAACGCAGAAGCCTTTTCTCTGTATTTTGATGACTGTCCCATAGTAACAATAGACACTATAACCTGGCCGGTGACTATAGTGTATGATCCTCCGCCGGTGGCCGCAAGCACTCTTAGTTTTTCGGCTTCCGATGCCCTGCTTATGAAAATTGAACAAACAATAAGCCGTGTGCTGGATAATAAAGATACCGGCGATATTTTATGTTTTTTACCCGGTGAAAAAATAATAAAAGACTGTATAAACAGGCTTTCACACTCATCGTTTTCAAGAAAGCTTTATCTCATACCTTTATACGGAAGGCTTGCAAAGGAAGAACAGGAACGTGTCTTTGATACTGCACCTTTTGGTAAAAAAAAGGTTGTTGTTTCTACAAACATTGCTGAAACATCGGTGACTATAGACGGTATTACAACAGTTATAGATACAGGTCTTGCAAAATTGAATTTTTATAATCCCAGAACCTATACGGCAAGTCTTATTGAAAGCGCAGTCTCAAAGGCTTCGTGCAATCAAAGGAAGGGCCGTGCAGGACGCACTCAGGCAGGTGTCTGCTACAGGCTTTATCCGCGCAAAGATTACGACACAAGACCTTTATACACTCTTGAAGAAATATATAGAACCGATTTATCTGAAGTTGTTTTACGGATGAGTGAATTAGGTATTACAGACTTTGAACAGTTCGACTTTTTGTCTCAGCCGAACCGCGAAGGTTTACGGGGTGCCATTGAAACGTTAATACTTCTCAATGCTATAGAGTCTGACAACACTCTTTCCAACATTGGAAAATTAATGGTTGAATTTCCTCTTATGCCCAGACAAAGCCGCATTATTGTTGAGGCTATTCTCCGTTATCCGTCTGTTTTAGAAGAAGTTCTTATTGCAGCTTCGTTTTTATCGGCACAGTCTCCGTTTATTCTTCCGCCTGGAGAAGAAACGGATGCCCGCCGTGCACACCACTCGTTCCGGCACCCTGCAGGCGACTTTATGTCCTATGTTGTTGTCTTTACCCGTTTTACAGAAGCAAAAAACCAGGAATCTTTTTGTGAAAAAAGTTATCTGGATCACCGGGTTATGAGCGAAATAGCGAATATTAAAATACAGCTTGAACAGATTGTAAGCGATCTTGGAGTACCGGTTTCACGCGGAGGTTCTGTCGAAGACTACTTAACCTGTATTGCCTCGGGTATGATGCAGTTTATTTGTGTCCGTGAGGGTAGAGAAAACTACCGCAGCCTTACAACAGAACATATTCAAATACATCCCGGATCAAGTATGTTTAGAACAGATCCGCAGTTCATTGTCGCAGGAGAAATTGTTAGAACCACAAGAATGTTTGCCATGTCTGTTTCACCACTTTCACGCCAGATTCTTGAAAGGCTTGATCCTAATTTGGAAAATAAGCTGATGGGTATAAAATCCGGTAAATCGCATCAAAAGGAAAGGCAAAGAGAAAGACCGGTATTAGATGATATGATTCTTTACCTTGGCGGAGAACGTTTTACTCTTACAAAGATAAAGGGTAAAAAACACGCTGTACTCCCCTATAATTCTTTACTTAAAGCCTTGAATGAAGAAAATAATGAAGACAAACTCAGTATTTCCAAGGAACTTAGAGGCAGGGTGGAGATTGGATCCTATGAATTACTCTCAGGTGAAAAATTAGAACTGATATTTAAACTTGCAAAAAGCCTTGATTTATCGGTATTAGAAGAAAAAGACTGGAACAGAAAACTCCATGTTTATTTTTCAGAAAATCCCGATACTCTTGTCAGCTCGCTATCCTGTATTTTGCGGGTTGCAGTGGCAAAATCAAAAAGTAAGGAACTGGGTTTTATATGCCTCTTCACCGACGGCAAGGGGACATACTGGTATAAGGTTTCACGGGGTTTTACTACAGCATTAAATGAAAGTCTTTCAAGCATTGAAACACTCATTGATGATGGTGCAGACCTGTTTAATGAAGGACAAAAGTCGCTTCTCAATGATGTGTACAGAAAACTCTCATCATTATACGAATAGAACTTTTTTTATATAATTAATTCCTCAAAATATTGCACATTACGGAGCTGTAAATTTATATCCCTTACCCCTCACGGTTTGAATATATTTTGGAACATCATTGACATCGCCCAGTTTTTGTCTCAATCTTGCAATGTGTACGTCTATTGTTCTAGTACTCATATTTGAGTCATAGCCCCACACTGAGGCTAAAAGTGTTGATCGTAAAACAACCTCTCCTTCGTGTTCATAAAAGTACTGCAAAAGTTTTATTTCCTGAGACAAAAGATTTTCTTTTTTCCCTTTTATGAATATTAAACCATGTTCAAGATCTATCTTTATATCATCATTTTTTTTATTCTGAGTGCCTGCTCTTCTAAGTAATGCCTCAATTCTTGCAAGTAATTCTTTCATTTCAAAGGGCTTACAAAGATAGTCATCCGCACCGGTTCTAAATCCCTGAATTTTATCATCGATCTGATTCTTTGCTGTTATAAAAATTACGGGCTTTGTGCTTCCGCTTGCACGCAGTTTTGAAGCTATCTCAAACCCGTCTTTTCCGGGAAGCATAACATCTAAAAGCACTAAATCGTACTCAGTATGGAGAACCTTATTAAGCCCGGAATTACCGTCTTCTGCTGTTATTACGGTATACCCTTCTGTTTCCAGCCTGTCTGCCAGGGTTAAAAGTAAGCCTTTTTCATCTTCAACAACAAGTATTTTTTTTGTCATGTAAGTCTCCTGCATTTTTTAAACAGATTTATACGGCAGCCTGATTGTAAAAATGGTACCTTGTAAAGAAGATTGCAGTGTTATAGTACCCTTATGAAGTTCTGTAATTCTTTTTACAAGATTCAATCCAATGCCGTTACCCTCAATTTGCCCCTGTACGGCCTTTTCTCCCCTTTTAAAGACATCATATATATTTTTCCGATCCTTCCAGCTTATACCCTCTCCCTTATCAATGAATTTTAGCACAATAAAATCATTTTTTGGACTTATTTCTAAAGATATTCCTAAATACTTTCCCTTATCTGCATGTTTTAATACATTATCAATCATATTTTGTAATAGTGAATTAAATGCTGTTACATCGCACTCAATAAAAACCTCTTCTTTTTGCAGCATGACAAATACTTCAAACGATTTTTTTATAAACAGAGGCTCCATACGCTCAACAGCATTGCGTATTAATTCACAAATATTGCATGCTGTTTTCTGCAGATGATCAGATGACTGCAGATGGGAATACATTAAGAAAAAATTAATATTGTTTGTAAGACGATCGCTTTCTTTTTTTATTAATTCACCATAACTTGTTATTTTTTCTTTTTTTACTATTATTCCCTCCATCATGTTTTCTGCTGCAGAACTTATTACTGCTAAAGGGGTTTTTAGCTCATGGGTGACCGTCGCTATAAATTCTGTCTGACACTTCGTTAATCTCCGTATGCTGTAGATATACACCAATAAGCTTAATAATCCTGCAGTCAATAAAAACAAAATAACAACTCCCAGCGTTGCATTTATAATTATGGTGTTTAGAGCGCCTTTAATGACAGATCCTTCTTTATGCACGGCCTTAAGCAGCAAAATATTTTTATTTGGAATAATATTATCTTCAGGTTTTGAACCATTTTGTATGATTGAAGCAAGCGATAAAATTTGAATATCTACCGTTTTAGTCAGTTTTCTTACATGATTTCTTATAACAGATAAGGTCTGTTTCACTTTGCTTTCAAGGGTATCACCGGGTGTTTCGTAGGTCTTCTGCAGCCTGATATACCCGGATGAATGCAGTTCAGGCGGCTCTTTTCCGAAAATTACCCATGAATAATCTGGATTGGAAAAATCAATCTTGTTATCATTTTTATTGGTATAAATTACATGGCCATTTTTATAGTTTGTAATCTCAAGGTAGTATAAATCCTGCGGGGAAAAAATACTTTCAACAAGATTTGGAATTAAATTGGATGCCACTTTCTCTTTATTTATAGTATAGGCAGCACAATATTTTGAATTAGTATCTGAAACAACAGAAATTACTAAATCCAAATTATCAGGCAATGAAAAATAGGCATAAATATTTTCTTTTTCATACACCTTAACTTTATTAATTATGTCTGATAGTAATAATGAGTGTTCTTCATCTGCCTTATTAAAGCCGTTCACCTTTTTATTCCAGATTTCCAGCGAATCAATGTTATCAATATTAAAAAAGTAAATATCTTCAATAATTTCAGGATTAATACCATGACGATTCCAGAAATTTACTGCATATATAACTTTCGTTTTAATAAGATCTTCCTGAGAAAATGAGGTTCTTAGTAAATTTGACAGAAGAAGCAGTTCATCCTCAAGTAGAATTGTTACTTGAATTGTTTTCTCGGTAACTTGGGACTCAAAACTTGAAAGCTGCTGTTTGTATAAAGATCGTATCCATGAAACCTGTATATAAAACAAAATTGATAATAATACTAACAGAAAAAGAGGTAAAACTATTGTTACAAGGATGTTAACACTTTTTTTCATATTTACATTGTACCTTTTTTTAATTAAATAACACTATATTTTTTAAGTATTTATTATTTTTTTTACAATGTTATACCATGATTTCCATAAGAAAAGTATTAAGCAATAAAAGGCCGTCTCTATTTAGGGCATAATTACCGTCTGCTGTAATTACTGCTTTTTGATTTTTCAGCCATAAAGAAAATGACGGTTCAATTCTTGTGGAAAGCGGTATTCCAAAACGCTCGTAAAAAACAGAGGGTTTAATCCCATTTAGGGTCCTAAAACCCATCATTAGGTATTCATTTATACAGTCGTTTTCATTAATTGTAATCTTTTCTTCCTGCTCGTTAAACGCACAATGTATGTATTCCTCTATGTTCAGGGTATTAGTGAAACGCAGGGCGGACGCTCCGTTATAAAAAGTACCTGTTGCCCCCGCTCCTATTCCTGCATAATTTTCCATATTCCAATATTTCTTATTATGTACACTTTGATTTTTTTCTGAAGCAAAATTTGAAACCTCATATTGACTAAACCCATGTGCTTCTAAATAATCTCTACCCATAATCCAGAGTTCATCGCTTTTGCTTTCATCAATTAATTGAGGATTGTGCTTTACTTGATTAAATAAGGGTGTTCCCTCTTCCAGTGTTAGAGCATATAAGGATATGTGATCAACACCGAATGAAATTAATCTTGAAATATCATACATGAGCTGGTTCCCGTCATCGTTTAAAGGCGGAAGTCCTGCAATAAGATCGGCAGAAAAATGGTGAAAATCAGCTTTTTGAATGAGTTCTAATGCTTTTTCATTAATTTCCTTCGATGATCTTCTTTTACAGAATTCCAGCTTTTCATTTGAAAAACTTTGTATTCCTAAGGAAATTCTTGTTACGCCTGAATCTTTTAAAGCAGAAATAAGTTCAGGCCTTACATCGTCAGGGTTGCATTCGAAGGTTATTTCTACATCCTTGGTACAGTTCGGCAGTACAGCAGCAAATAACCGGGCAATATGCTTTTCAGATAATAAACTTGGCGTTCCTCCGCCTACGTAGACAGATGACCAAAGCGCATTTGCCTGATTTTTCCTGTATTCATGTTCCTGTATGAGTCTAGTAATATATGAGTCAGGAATTTCAGTTCCGGGTATTGAAAAAAAGTCGCAGTAAGAACATTTTGAAATGCAAAAAGGTATATGTATGTAAAGACCAGCGCTATTCATTACAGCACATTGATTTTCTGTAAAGGGAAATATCGTAACACAGCCTTTCCCCGTATTTCTTTTTGATTAACAGGCCCCCAAATACGTGAATCTATTCCGGATATTCGATTGTCGCTTAATACAAAGTACTCATCATCATTAAGAGTAAATTCATTCATGGTTCCGACAGTTCCTAAAGTCTGATCAAAAACAGGCAGAGATCCGTCTACCGTATAAAGGACATCATACATTTTTTTGGACAATTCAAATTCAGTAAGAAAATACTGAGAATTTTTAGGTTTAATATAAACAGTGTAATCAGCTATATATATAGTATCGCCCGGCAAACCGACAATTCTTCGAAGGATATTTTGGCTTGTCATTTCGGCAGAAGGTATAAAAGGATACACTTTTCTAAAAGTAACAAAACCTGCGAGTAAATTTATTGTTTTTTTAATAAAAGACAGATCATGCGTCGTTCTGGAAGATATAAGTACTATATCTCCTCTATTGATGACATTTTTTCCTAAGAATATGGGGTTATTAGGAACTAATAGAGGGCTAATAAAAACCTGATTATTTTCTTCAAGTAATGGATTCATGGAATCAGACTTAATTGAAGCTGGAAATAAAATAGTATGAATAAACAGCATCGTAATTATTGAAAGTGAAACAACAAAAACAAGTAATATACCAACTTTTTTTTGTAATTTTCTC
>JAKJFV010000065.1 GCA_022704725.1 Spirochaetota bacterium | reverse complement strand
GGGTTTTACATATGAAACGATTTTCAGATTTAACACATAAAAAGCAGCAGACCTTTGTTGCTTTTCTATTCCTGCTTGTTCCCGTAACCTTGCTTATAGTATTCGGCTATTTACCTTTTTTCAGTATGATACAATATAGTTTTTTACGCTGGGATGGTATTGGTAAAAAAAGGTTTACCGGACTGCAGAACTTTATAGATGTTTTTACACGTGCAGAAAATTATCGTGTTTTTAAAGTGAGTGTGTATTATCTCGCAGCTTCCCTTGTGCAGACTGTTGCAGCCTTGTTTTTTGCAACAATTCTTTCATTTAAGCTGCGCGGCAAAGAGGCTTTTAAGGGAATTTTATTTTTCCCGAACCTGATTAACGGTGTAGCAGTCGGGCTTATCTTTCTCTATTTTTATAAAGATATTGGAACATTAAATACATTTCTTAAGTTCTTAGGATTCAAAGGCGACACCTTATGGCTGACGAATCCGAAACTTGTTAACTGGTCTATTGCATTTACTTCCATATGGCGTTATATGGGTTACAATATGGTTATGTTTTTGGGCGCTATTCAGTCTATACCCTCGGAAATCTACGAAGCGGCTGAACTTGACGGAGCTAATTGGTGGCATGTATTCTGGCATATAATTCTTAAAACAATTGTTCCAATTATTAAACTTATGGTTATTCTTTCTATAACAGGTTCGCTAAGCGCCTTTGAAGCACCGTATATTATGACAGGCGGGGGCAACGGAAGCGAGACCTTCGTTATTCGAACTGTCGACACTGCTTTTAAGTATAATAAAGTCGGACTTGCATCTGCGATGGCCATTGTTCTTACCATTATTATTCTAATTGTAACAACAATTCAGGAAAAGTTTTTCAAGGAAAAGGATTAATACTATGGCAGATATTTCAGAATACGTAAAAAAACAGCATACATCGTTTCAAACCTTTGTTAAATATAACGGCGTACAGAGAATATTATTTGACAGCTTTAAATACATAATGCTCGGAACTGCATCCGTCATTACAATACTGCCTCTGTTAGTTATCTTTCTTGGTTCTTTTAAAACAGGTGTTGAATTTAATAGAACCGGAGCCTTTGATCTTCCTGAAGTGTGGCTGCTGGAAAACTTTAAAACTGTATGGATACAGGGAGATATGGGGCTTGCTTTTTTTAACACGGTGCTTCTTATTCTTTTATCGAGTTTCGGTTCAATAATGACGGGTACTATGGCTTCCTATGTTCTTCACCGTTTTGATTTTAGGGGAAAGGAAATTATTAGAAAATTGTTTTTATGGATAGTCTTAATCCCCGGGACCACGGCGCAGGTTGCACGTTTTCAAATTGTCAATTTTTTAGGCTTGTATAATACGCGCTTAGTCGGTGTTGTTCTTGCTATGGGAACCGACATTATGGCAATTTACATTTATCTTCAATTTCTTGAAAGTATTTCAAAGTCGCTCGATGAATCTGCAATTATTGACGGAGCAGGCTACTTTAGAGTGTATTTTCAAATAATAATGCCTCTTTTAAAACCTGCAACAATGACGGTTCTTATAATAAAATCTATTGGAATGTATAATGATTTTTATACCCCGTTTCTTTATATGCCGAAAAAAAGTCTGGCAGTTATATCTACGGTTCTCTATAAGTTTAAAGGACCCTATGGTTCTCAATGGGAATTGATCTGTGCAGGTATTGTTTTAGCAATTATTCCTACACTAATCATCTTTCTTGTTTTGCAAAAACAGATATATAATGGTCTTGTAAACGGAGCAGTTAAGCAATAATGAAATATTACGGATTTAATTTTCAATGGATGTATAATTCTCATTCTCAAAAGGCTGCCGAGTGTGATGAGAGAGCCCTGGATTTTATGTGTGCTATGGGTTGTAATTTTGTACGTCTTCCACTCAATTACTGGTTTTGGATACGTAATTTTAATTACGATGAGGCCGATGAATCTGTTCTGCAAAAAATAGACGGATTTTTACATGCTGTTATTTCCAGAAACCTTCACTGTTCTCTTAACCTGCACAGGGCTCCAGGCTACTGTATAAACGGTGCCGAATTAGAAAAACATAATTTATGGACCGATGAGGCAGCACAAACAGCCTTTATTAATCAGTGGAAAGCTTTTTCTAAGCGGTATAATCACTATACAGAGGATCAGCTGAGTTTTGATTTATTAAATGAACCTCCGAACATTGATCAATACGGATGCACACGGGAAATACACGAAAAACTGGTAAGAAAAACAGTAAGCGCGATTAGAAGTGTAAGTCCTCATAGACCAATTACCATTGACGGACTGGGCGGCGGAAATTTGGCTATGCCGGAGCTCTCAGACCTGGGTCTGACAATGAGTACGAGAGGGTATCAGCCTATGGCAGTAACACATTATAAGGCTTCTTGGTGTGCAGAAACTAAGGGCATCGCAGAACCTGTTTATCCTAAGACACTCTATGCAGGAAAAACATGGGATATTGATGCAATAAGGGCTCACTATGAGCCGTGGGCGGCATTAGCCAAAAAGGGCGTGCCTGTGCATGTAGGCGAGTTCGGCTGTTATGATTCAGTTGATAATGAAATTGCTCTGCGCTGGTTTAAGGATCTTTTCAAGGTTTTTAATGAACTCGGGTGGGGCTATGCTCTTTGGGAGTTTAAAGGTTCGTTTGGTATTATTGATCACAAAAGACCGAATACCCGGCATGAAAAAATTGGTTCGTACACTGTAGACCGTGATTTATATGAATTGTTTAAAGACGGTATGCAGATATAATATTCTTAATAACTACTATGCTGTACCGGAGTAAACGGAAAGGCATCATTAATCAACAAGGAGTAAAAGATGAGTAAAATTCTTGGAGCTGCGCTGCCTAATATGCCCTGGCAGGATAAACCAGCCGGCTGTACTGATCCTGTCTGGAGGTATTCTGAAAACCCGGTAATCGGAAGAAACCCTTTAAAGAATGTCGCGCGAATATTTAACAGTGCAGTAGCTGTTTGGAAAGACGGATATGTGGGAGCTTTCAGAGCAGAAACAAAAAACGGCATACCTTATTTGTATATTGGATTCAGTAAAGATGCTCTTCACTGGGATTTTCAAAGTGAAAAAATCATGATTCAGGATGCTCAAGGTAATGATGTAACGCCCTCATATGCGTATGATCCCCGTCTTATAAAAATTGAAGACACCTACTATTTTGTCTGGTGTACTAATTTTCACGGCGCTGCTTTGGGTATGGCAAAAACAAAGGATTTTAAAACATTTGAATCTCTTGATAATCCCTTTCTTCCTTTTAATAGAAACGGTGTTTTATTTCCCCGTAAAATTAACAATAAGTATTACTTATTAAGCCGTCCGAGCGATTCCGGTCATACTCCCTTCGGCGATATTTTCTTAAGCGAAAGTCCCGATTTATACTATTGGGGGCGTCATAAACATGTTATGTCTCCAACCGGCGACTGGTGGCAGTCAGTAAAAATAGGAGCCGGCTGTGCTCCCATTGAAACCGATGAAGGGTGGCTCATTTTTTATCATGGTGTAACAGGAACCTGCTCAGGATTCATTTACAGCATGGGAGCAGCAATTTTAGACATTAATGATCCTTCAATTGTAAAACACCGCTGCAAAAACTTTCTTCTTACTCCCGAAAAGGATTATGAAGAACGAGGCTTTGTTCCAAGTGTATTATTTCCCTGCGCATCACTGCAGGATGCTCAGACAGGCCGCATCGCTATATATTATGGTGCTGCAGATACATATACCTGCTTGGCATTTACCACTGTAGATGATACAATTTCCTATATCAAAGAGTACGACATCAATAAAGGAAAATAAAATTTACTTATGGAAGCAACAATGAAGTTTAATCCGGAACAGCACTTAAACTCTGTAATTCTGCCTTACTGGAATTCTTTAAAAGACAGTACGGGCGGTTTTTACGGTTTTGTAGATCACAATCTTACAGTGAATAAAAAAGCGGATAAGGGTGTAATCCTTAACAGCAGAATCTTATGGTTTTATTCAAATGTGTATTTATCTACAGGTGATGAATCGTCTTTAGCATATGCGGATCATGCCTATGATTTTTTAATCAACTCCTGCCTCGATAAAGAAAACGGCGGTCTGTTTTGGATGATTAATAGTGACGGCACGGTGAAAGATACTGTAAAGAATGCGTATAATCAGGCCTTCGGCATTTATGCACTGTCCTCTTATTACCGTGCCTCCGGAAACAAGGATGCACTCAATGTAGCCTATTCGCTTTTTGAATGCATTGAATCATACTGTACCGATGAGTACGGCTACTTAGAGGCATTTGACAAAACCTGGAAAAATGCTGTTGAAAGCGCAATATGTGATCAGGGTGTCGTTGCAGACAAGACCATGAATACACTTTTGCACGTGCTCGAAGCATATACTGAATTACTGTACTCAGATGCCCATCCCTCTGTTGCCAGAAAGCTTTTGAGAATACTAAATATCTGCAAAGATAAGATGTATAATCCTGAACTTAAAAGGCTCGAAGTTTTTTTTGACCGGAAGATGGAAACCCTCTCTGACATTCATTCATATGGTCACGACATTGAGGCTGCCTGGCTGTTGGACCGCGCCTGCGAAGTGCTTGAAGCAAACTCTCACATATTGAGCTATGATGAGAATAAAGAATTATATTCATCGGCAAAAATAATAAGGGAAATGGATTCAATTATTTCACAGCAGATTCTTAACATTGCGTTTAAAGACGGCGCCTTGAACAATGAAGCGCGCGGTGAAAAAACAGGAAATCCTCATATTGATACCGACCGGATCTGGTGGGTACAGGCAGAAACTGTTGTGGGTTTTTATAATGAGTATGAAAAAAGCGGCAGCAAAATATTTCTTGAAGCATCAGAGGCCGTGTATGACTACATCGAAAAGTATGTTGTCGATAAACGCAAGGGCGGGGAATGGTTCTGGTATGTCGACAATAAAGGAATACCCAAAACCGATCATGGAATTACAGAGCCGTGGAAGTGTCCGTATCATAATGGAAGAATGTGTATTGAGCTCATAAACAGAATGAAAAAAAATTCTAAGGAATAAAAAACAATTCTGAAGAATGAAAGTGAATATTTAACGATTTATGAGTAAATCTTATCATTCTTATACACGAGGTTTTCGATCAAAAAAAAGAGCTGTCTTGATGTATAATCAGGTCAGCTCTTTTTATGGTAAGGCTTATGCGAATTAATACTTAGTTAATCCGGCCCCTTCTTTCAGTGTTCCGTTATGGTAGTTTTCATCTTTTGCAACACCCACCGGAAGAACTCCGTTTGGTACTGTTATTCCTGCTATGGCTTTAGCTAATGCGTGAAGAGAGCATTCAGAAACTCCGTAGACACTTAACAGTGATGCTTTTTCATCAGTTATACAGTGAAGATCCTGAGGGCTGCGTAGGGCTGCGATAATAGTTTTTGCATTACCGGAAAATGCAAAACATTTTTCAAGAAGCTCAAGCTGTTTCGGGTGCTGATACGCATTGTAGGTACAGATGAGCACATAATCGGCCATAAAAGCCCAGTCCGTAGCTCCCAATATTTCCGGTTCGCTTGGATCAAGACCAAAGACATACTCGCTTACGTTCGGGAAGTAATTTGAAAAAATATCCTTCATATTATGAGTAAAAAAGTTAGTGTTATCGGACATCATTAAGCGGCCGAAACTCGGTCTCAAGACTGCAAAGCGTTTTGACGGATCAAGTTTTGGCAGCGGGAGAAGCTTATCATTGTTTCTAAGCAGTGTTATAGACGCATCAGCTGCCTTTTGAACTATTTCTGTGTGTTCTTTGCATCCGCAAATTTTTTCTGCTTCTTTTTCACCTGGTACACAGGCGTTAACATATTTTTCTTTAAACTCGAGCACCTTCAAACATGCTGCGTTTAATGCCTCTTCGCTCAATTCGCCTCGGCGTACTGCATCGGCTATCTGTATATTAGCATCGTTTACACCGCCTGACACAATGATTATATTTACGCCGGCCTCTATTGCTTTCACCATAGCACCGCCGATTCCATAAGTATCTCTAATAGGCTTCATCTGAATATCATCGGTAACAATGAGACCCTTAAAGTTAAGCTCTCCCCGTAAATATTTCTGCAAAATAGGTTTAGATAGGGTCGCAGGGGTTTTAGAAGGGTCAAGTTCGGGGAAGGAGGCGTGCAGCGTCATCATCATTCCGACTCCGGCATCAATAGCAGCCTTAAAGGGAATCCATTCATGACTCATGAGGCGTTCAAAAGAATGAGGTACAGTGTCGAGTTCAAAGTGACTGTCAATGTCAACGTTCCGCTGTCCGGGGAAATGTTTTGCACAGGCTAAAACTCCTGCATCCTGAAGCCCTCTCGTAAAGGCTGAGGCTAGGCGGGCTGCTTTTTGAGGATCGCTTCCAAAATAGCGGTTATCCTTTACGGGTAAGCCGTCCTCAAAGCAAAGATCAACAACGGGGGCAAAGCATACATCGATGCCCTGAGCCTTAAGTTCCTTTCCAGTAATATTTCCCATGGAGTAGGCGTGATCTTCTCCGTTATTACGTATTGCACCGAGAGCCATGTTTCCAGGCCCTATGCTGATTTTTTTTGTAATAGGGGCAAGCTGACCGCCTTCCTGATCAATGGCAATGAACTGTGGAATTTGATGGGGTGATTTTAAAGACGCTTCTTGCACCTTCTCTGTCAGCGAACGCAGCTGCAGGCTGTCAACAACGTTGCAGCCGGAAAAATACAACACAGACCCGACTGCGCCTTTTTCAAGCAGTTCAATAGTGTCTGAAGGAATTTCTTCTCTGCCCACAAAACTTGACATAACGAGCTGGCCGGCCCGTTCCTCTAAACTCATCGATGAAAGTTTTCCGCTTAAATTCATAGTAACCTCTGTCTCGTTATTTTAGTATGTACAAACAGTGTACAAACCGCTTGATGAAAATATATCATACCTCAAGAGGAATGACAAGCTCTTTTTATACTTTTTGCAGTGAATCTTTTTGTGTACGCGCAAGGGTGAATAAAGAATCCCAGTCAAATCTAACCGGCGATCCGATTTCACTAAAGTCCGGAACCGAAAACAAGCGCTGTAAAAACATAGAGGCAGCGCCCTGTGCAACATCATATTCACTGTCGTTTGAGAATAAAAGCGTACATTTGGTTTTTTCCACAACCCGGCTAAACTGAGGTATTTTTTCTTCAATAATTGAATTTATGAAATCTTTTTTTTGAACCGGCTGACCGTGAATATAGAGGCATTCGGGAGCCAGGATCGATATAAACGGCACAAGTGTCGAAAATAAATCTATAACCCATTGTTCGTAAGATGAATCATGAGTAAGAAGGGTTTCAAGTACTTCTTCTGTAAGTCCTGTCTGACCGGGCGAATCCGCCTTCCAGGATTTTGAAACAAACTCTCCAGCCCCGCAGTCTTTTCCATACCGCACCTTTCCTTGAAGCGAGAGGGCTAGTCCCACTCCCATACCTGCCTTTCTGTTTTTTTTGGGGTTAGCCTTATGGTATTCAGCTAAGAGCAGTATAAAATCCTGAAGATTTTCTTTGCGGTTGAGCGTGAGCTGGAGCCATGCACAACAGTTTGCATCATTCTCAATGAGAACTGGAATTTTATATTGCTCTGTATACCGTTTAACAAATTCATCCTGCAAAATATCGAAGGGATCCGAACGGATAATTTTCCCATGATTAGAATCAATAATTCCAGGGAGACCTACACAGATGCCGAGCAGAGGAAGGCCGAGTTCCTTTGTTTTCTCT
>JAKJFV010000064.1 GCA_022704725.1 Spirochaetota bacterium | reverse complement strand
TTCTACTTTAGGAATTACATTTACATATGCTGTTCCACCACCAGAAACTATACCTTCTTCTACAGCTGCTTTTGTTGCAGAAAGAGCATCTTCTATACGAAGTTTTCTATCTTTCATTTCAACTTCTGTTGCAGCACCAATGTTAATTACTGCAACTCCGCCTGAAAGTTTGGCAAGACGTTCCTTGAGTTTTTCTTTATCGTAGTCAGATGTTGCGTTATCAATTTGTGTCTTAATTTCTGCAACACGTTCTTTAATTTCTTTTGCATTTCCTGCACCGTCAATGATTGTTGTATTGTCTTTATCAATTTTAACACTCTTTGCCTGTCCCAGCTGAGTAATCTCCGCTGTTTCAAGTTTTAAGCCGAGATCTTCTGTGATTACCTGTCCGCCTGTTAAAATTGCAATATCTTCAAGCATTGCTTTTCTGCGGTCGCCGAATCCCGGTGCTTTTACTGCACAGGTCTTCAATGTTCCGCGGAGGCTGTTAACAATGAGGGTTGCCAATGCTTCTCCATCCATATCTTCTGCAATGATAAGAAGGGGTTTACCTGTTTGTGCAACTTTTTCAAGAAGCGGTAAAAGGTCTTTCATGCTGGAGATTTTTTTGTCGTGAATTAAGATGTATGCATCGTTAAATACTGTTTCCATTCTGTCGCGGTCTGTTACGAAGTAGGATGAAATGTATCCGCGGTCAAACTGCATACCTTCAACAAAGTCTGTTGTTGTATCCATTGTTTTGGATTCTTCTACGGTAATAACACCGTCTTTTCCTACTTTCTGAATAGCACTGGCGAGAATCTGGCCGATTTCTGAGTCATTGTTTGCAGAAACTGTTGCTACATGCTGAACATCTTCTGAACCTTTTACTTCTTTTGCATTTTTCTTAATTTCTTCAACTGCAATGGTAACAGCTTTGTCCATACCTCTTTTTAATTCAATTGGAGTCATTCCTGCCGCAACGGCTTTAAGACCTTCACGTACCATTGAATAAGCTAGTACTGTTGCAGTTGTAGTACCGTCACCGGCTACATCATTTGTCTTTGATGCTACTTCTTTAAGAAGCTGTGCACCCATGTTTTCAAAGGGATCTTCAAGTTCAATTTCTTTTGCAACTGAAACACCGTCTTTTGTAATTGTCGGCGCACCGAACTTTTTATCCAGCATTACCAATCGTCCTTTTGGACCAAGTGTAACTTTAACAGCACGTGAAATTTGTTCAACGCCTGAAAGCATTTTTTTCCGTGCATCTTCACTAAAAAGCAACTGTTTAGCCATTTTTAATACTCCTTATACCTCTGCACAATGCCTAAAATGTGATACACTGTGCGTAAAATGTTATAGCATCGGTATAAAAATATACCGGACGGAAGTACATCCGTACTTTTTAAAATACTGATTTTTTGTACAATCGGCAAGCGAAGCGGGGTTTTTTATGAAAAAAATTAATTGGGGAATTATTGGAGCGGGGAATATTGCAGGAGCTATGGCAAAGGCTTTATCTCATAACAGTGATGTGGCAAATTGTGCAATTGCCGCCCGTTCTCTTGAAAAGGCGAAATCTTTTGCTCAGAAATGGAAGGTCTCAAAGGCCTATGGATCATATGAAGAACTTCTTACAGCTCCTGATATTGATGTTGTCTATATAGCCACCCCCCATGTCAATCACGTAGAATTATCAATTGCTGCCATGAAAAACGGAAAATCTGTCTTATGTGAAAAGCCTGCCTGTGTTAATGCTTCCGATTTTAAAAAGATTATAAAAGTTTCGAAAGAAACGGGCTGTTTTTTCATGGAAGCTATGTGGACAAAATTTCATCCGGCATTTAATCAGGCAATGAAGTGGATTGAGGATGGGAAAATCGGCTTTTTAAAACAGATACATGCTGATTTTGCAGGTAATATGCCCTATGTTAAGGGGTCAAGGGTGTATGAAAAGGAATTGGCAGGCGGTGCTCTTTTAGATGTCGGTATTTATCCTGTTACAGCTGCTGTATGTGCAATCCGCTGTGCTTCTTCATATGCAAAAAAACAGGGAAAGAAAGATGCTCTTAAAACAATTGAGCATCCTGCTCCGTATAAGATTGCTTCTTCTGTACGTATGGGAGAAACAGGTGTTGATTACTATAATTCGATGAGTTTAACCTTTGACATTGCAGGAACTGATGTTATAGCTCATCTTTCGAGCGGTATAGATGTGACATGCGGCGAGCTGATGAGAAGCGCCTGGTTTATTGGAAGTGAAGGCGTCATCCATATGAATGATTTTTTTATGGCCCAAAGTGTTGAGCTATATAATTCTCAAAGTAAAAAAATAGAAGACATCTCCTATCCTTTTGATGTAAACGGCTATGAGTACGAAGTGAGAGAGGTTAACGCCTGCATTGCTCAAAAGAAGGCCGGTCTAAATCCAGATTGCATCGAAAGCGGTGTCCATTCTCATGCTGATACTCTTAATGTTCTTACCATTCTTGATACGCTGAGGAAGGACTGGGGGTTAGTATATCCCTTTGAAAAGAGGGCTGTTGAAGATATTGCAGTTGATACCGGGCCTAATGTCGTTATTTATACTGATGGAGCCTGTTCGGGTAATCCGGGCAAGGGCGGTTGGGGTGCTGTTTTACTTGCAAATGGCAAGGAGTTGCGACTTTCCGGCGGCGAGTTAAAAACTACTAATAACCGTATGGAATTATGTGCAGCAATTTTTGCACTTAAAGAGCTCGAAAAGCTTTCCATAGATTCTTCGCGTTCTATAACGCTTTATATTGACAGCCAGTATGTTAAAAACGGTATTACTTCATGGATTGAATCATGGAAAAAAAACGGGTGGAAAACAGCTGCAAAAGAACCGGTAAAAAATCAGGATTTATGGGTAATGCTTGATGAATTAAATAAAAAATATTCTGTCCAGTGGAAGTGGGTTAAAGGCCATGCGGGAAATAAGTACAACGAAATTTGTGATGAATTAGCCCGTAATGCTCAAGTGTAGGTAATGTTACGAATTAGAGCCTGAGTATTCACCTTCATTTTCTGAAGCTAGTGCAAGAGATGCAAGCGTTTTAGCTGTGATATTTTCTTTTGTCTCTGAATCTCCCTTTTTTGCATAGGCGTGTGAAGATTTACGGCTTATTTTTTCACTGCGTTTTTCGTAAAGTATTTTTAATGCGCTGACAATATCGGAAGTGTTTTGTTCACTCAGGGAAAGAAGTTTTCGCAAGTTTGCAGATTCTTCTGCTTCGTTTTTTTCAATTGCGTGCACTATGTTTTCCAGACTTGTGTAAGTCTGCATAAGCAGGGAAGCTCTTTTTTCTCCGACATGGGGAAGCTGTGTAAAAATAGTATCAGTGTTTTCTTTTGTTCTCAGGCGCTGGTTTCGTGTTGTAGCAAAGCGGTGTGTTTCATCGCGTATTCTTTGGAGCAGCCGAAGCGCATCGCTTCTTTTCGGGAGCTGAATTGGTTTCGATGTATGAGGCAGGTATATTTCTTCATCTTTTTTTGCAAGCCCGATTATCGGGATGTCCAAATTAAGCGAGGAAAGCACGCTTTGCACTGCGTTAACCTGTCCAATGCCTCCGTCTATTAAAATAAGATCGGGAAGCTGTTCTTTTGAATTCACAAGCCGGGTATAGCGCCGTGCAGATGCTTCTTTCATCGATGCAAAGTCGTCAATGATGCCGTCGGTAGTTTTTAACCGGAAATAGCGGTAATTTTTTTTATCAGGGTTGCCGTTATAAAAACTGATAAGGCTTGCCACCGGAAGATTTCCCCCAATATGTGCTATGTCGAATCCTTCTATACGTACCGGAAGCGTATCCATACCAATAAGATTTTTCAGTTCTTCCAATGCCGGCAGGTCTCCTCTTTCTCTTATGCGTCTGCGTATATCTTCTTCTGCATTGTGATTTGCCATGGCAATAGCTGCTTTATGTCTGGATCCCGGGAGTCCGCAAATATCCAGACTGCTGTCCGTCTCACTGGTAACAGCGATTATTTGTACTTCTTTCTTGTCATTCCTGGACAGCCATTCGGAAAACAAGGATGTATCAGCCTTCAAAGGAATAAAGATGTATTGAGGCGTCATACCTTGTGCATAATACGCCATTAAAAACTCAAGGATCAGTTCTTCCTCGCGGTTTAAACTCTTTGTTCTATACACGTCTTTCATGACAAGGCTTCCGCTTCTCATTTTTAGAACAGTAAAACTTACAAGCGGGCCCTCAAATGCAAACCCTATGTAATCCCTCTCTTCTTCATTAAAGTCCGTTACAGAATTTGTGCTTGTTAACTGTTTTAAAGCTTCAATCCCGTCCCTTAAACGCGCTGCTTTTTCAAACTGGAGCTGTTTTGCAGCTTCTTTCATCTCTTTTTGGAGTTTTTCGAGTCTTAACTCCGGATTTTCTTCAAGAAACTTTGAAATTTCATCGATAAATACACTATAGGACTCTTCTGTGATTTTACCGCAGCAGGGGGCGCAACATCTTCCTATGTGATAATACATGCAGGGAGAATTTCTTTTACGTAATATTTTACACTGACGTAACGGATAGATGCGGTTTATGTTTTCTATGAAGGTGCTTAGTGCATTAATATTAGGAAAGGGACCGAAGTATTTCGAGCCGTCGTGAATTATTCTTCGGGTTTTAAATACGCGCGGGAATTTTTCATTGGTAATACGTAATGCCGGGTATGATTTATCATCTTTCAGGTTGATATTATATCGCGGGGAGTGCTGTTTTATGAGGGTGTTTTCCAGAATGAGAGCTTCGTATTCATTCGATGTTGTAATATATTCTATGGAAAATGCTTTAGAAACCAGGGTTCTTGTTTTGACGTCTTTGACCCCGGAAAAATATGAGGTAAGACGGTTTTTAAGGTTCTTTGCCTTTCCAACGTAGATGATGACTTGTTCCTCATCACGCCAAAGGTAAACGCCGCTTGAGGTCGGTGCTTTTAGTGCGGTCTCATGTAATTTTTGTCTAACGGTGGTATCGTTTTTCATGGTGTGTAAAAAAGAAATACAGTTTTTTATCCTCGTTTGTCTAGTGCTTATATCTTCTCTCTGCGTTGGAGCACAGGAAAAAATAATCACCTTAGGCGGAAAAGAAGGATGGCCTCACTTATCAGTTTCTGAGAATATTGTATCAGGAAAAGGGCGCTTCGGCTATGAGGCTAAGATCCTTGCAGCAAATGAAAAACGCTCAGATTCATTCACAGATCTTTTATTAAATTTTGAAAATGATGAAGTGAGGGATGCTGCAGGACAATACAATATTGTTTCAAATGCACTTTCTTTGTCTCCTAAAAGTGCAATGGGAAAAAGCTCCGGATTAAGTTCCGGAACGAATGGACTCACCTTAAAGGGCTCTCCTGCATCAATTTTCGGGTCATCCGGGTATAAGGGGTCTATAACAATCGGTTTCTGGCTGTACCCCGTGCTTGCAGAAAGCGGTGAGATTATTTTTTCATGGAGGTCTTCACGCAACTCGCTGGTTTATTCAACGTATCAAACCATTACAGCATCGATTTTCAATGGAAAAATGGAGTGGCGTTTTGCAAATGTGTTTACCAATCAACATGAAATTGAAAAAGAAATTATTCTAACAAGCCGAAGTACCGTAATTCCAAATACCTGGTCTCATCATTCTCTGGTTTATAATGAGGATGACGGTTCTCTGGAGTATTATATAAACGGATCAATTGAAGCGGTAAGTTATGCAACGGAATCTCTTGCATATAGTCCCGATGTTTTAAGGCTTTTTCTAGGAGTTCCTGCTGATATTGTTTTATGTCCGAAATTCAGCGGACTTATAGACGATTTTTTTATATCAGCAAGAGCAGAGGAAATGCCGGTGTGCATTGACTCCTACTGTTCGGGCGGCGGCCGTTTTGTGTCACAGCCCCTCGATACCGGACGTTTTGCATCAGTTATGAAAAGTCTGGAAGCAGAGGTCTCTGTTCCTGAGCAGACGGGTGTTCAGTTTTTTGTCCGTTCAGGAGATAACTTCTATGAATGGAATGAGTCTTATCCTCAATGGGTACCGGTTAAAAACGGTCAGGAAATAAGTGGTGTATACGGCCGGTATTTTCAAGTGTCTGCAAATATGTATCCCGACGGATCGGCTAAAAACAGTCCTGTAATAACAGAAATGCGTTTGCTTTATACAGAAGCCCCCCTTCCTCTTGCTCCGTATTTGATTGAGGCAAGAGCCGGTGGTTCATATATTGATGTCAGCTGGTCTCAATCAGTTGAGAGTTCAATTGGCGGTTACTATGTGTACTACGGTGAAAGGCCGGGAGAGTATTTGGGGCGAACTGCAGTACAGGGTAATTCTCCCATTGATGCAGGAAAAGTTCAGTCCATAAGGCTTACAGGCCTTGATAACGGTAAAATATACTACTTTGCGGTATCAGCATATTCAGCATACGATGAAAGAATAAAAGGTTCTCTTTCTAAAGAGGTGTATGCGCGCCCGCTTAAGGAATAACAGGAGTGACTATGAGTGATGATAAAAGCTATTTATTAAATCGTGCAAAGGGAGCAGTCCTTTCCAGAGACTTCAGCCTGGCAGCACGTTTGTACAAGACATTGCTCAAATCTGAGCCCGATAATGTGGAGTATCTTTCACAGCTTGGTTCAGTGTATGTTCGTGAAGGAAATGACGAAAAGGCATTAACCGCTTATCAGAGTGTTATATCAAAGGATTCTGGAAATTTCAGCGCATTGAACAGCCTCGGCGGTATATACAGAAGACTCGGCCGGTACGAGGATTCTATAGCGGTACTTGAAACGGCACTCGCAACCGGTGTTAATGAAAATGCCGTATATTATAACATGGGACATACCTATAAACTCATGGGTAATTACGAGGATGCCGCAGACTGTTTTATTACGGTTATTGATGAAAATCCGAATGATGTTCTTGCATATAATCATCTTGGAAGCATACAGGCTGCCAGAGGCGGTCACCAAAAGGCTCTTCAAACCTATGCCAGAGCATTACAGCTGGATAGGAATCATCCAATTCTTCACTATAATTCAGCAAAAAGCTATATCGCTCTGGGAAAGTTAAAAGAGGCTAAAACAGCCTATGAAAATGCTCTGCGTTCTCATCCCGGCTGGATAGAGGCAATGGATGATTATGCTCATTTATTAATAAAAATGAATCTTTATACCGAATCTCAGGATATTCTGCTGCAGGCAAAAAAAATTGATGCAAAAAATCTTCCGATTAGAAATTCTTTGGGACTTGTTTATGAATACCTAGGGAAATATGAAGCAGCTCAGGATTCATTTAGCGGCGTGCTTTCCGAGGATCCTGAAAACTATACAGCTCAGCTGGGGCTTTCCTCTGTACTATTTAAACAGAAAAAATATGAGGAAGCAGAAGATATTCTTGAACGGATGGGAATTAAACACCCTGATGATTCAAAGATTGCTCTTCAGTATGCGTCTGTACTATTAAAACTGAACAGACTCTCACAGGTCGTAAGCAGCCTGACCAAACTTTATGCGCAGGATTCAGACAATCCGGAGCTTTTAAACCTTGTCAGCCAGTATGCGCTGCTTAAGAATGAAGAATATAGGATAAAGGGCTTTTTCGCAAAAATTGCACGGGTTGCCCCTGAATATTATGATCATTTCAAGGATATTGCTGAGCTGTACTATGACAGAAAGGAATTCGATAAGGCTGAAAAAAATATAAAACTCTACCTCTCAAAAAAATCAAACGATGCCTATGCATTGCTCCTGCTAGGGAAAATATATGAGTCTCTGCATCACTTGAGAAAGGCTTTGGAAA
>JAKJFV010000063.1 GCA_022704725.1 Spirochaetota bacterium | reverse complement strand
ACTCTTTTGTTTTTCATAAGTATAGGGATTAATCTCAAATTCTTCATATTCCGAGTACGAGTATGCTTCTCTGGTGCTTTTAAACTGGGTATGTTCGGTAAGCGCCTTATGATGAAGATCCTTGGAATAATGTCTTGAAAACCATGACGGGAAAGAACCGGGTTTTGTAATTCGCAGAAAATCGAAACGCAGAAGCTCCTTAAGCGTAAAGATGTCTGAACCGTCAGCAGGCGTGAAAAAAGAACTTTCCAGAAAACTTCCTAAAAAGGCCGCATAGGACTTAAGAGTATGTTTGTTTTCAAAAAGGTTTTGCTCCTTAAAAAAAAGTACCATACTTTCAAACACATCGAATAAAGAAAAAGCTTTATCAATTAAATACGAAAAAAGAGACGTAAAGCTGCCGCTGTTATAATACACATCACAAAGATGTTCTATATCTTTTAAAAAAAGAAGATCCTTGCAAGACATAGCAGGCGACTGTAAAACTTCATACGGCGGAACAGAAAGCCAGCGGTACTGCGGATGTTCCGCTGCATAGCTTTCCATCTCTGTTCCATGGAGTATTTTTAAAAAACCAAGCTGGAGCATATCCGGCTTAAGTGCAATTGTCTGATCAAAAGAGGAGCGGAAAGATCTAAGATCCTCATGAGGTAATCCTGCAATAAGGTCCAGATGAAGATGAATGGTTTTAGGAATTCTGCTGATAACAGATTCAAGGTGAGCCTTATTAAAAGGCCGTCTAATTTGTGAAAGTGTTTGAGGGTTCATAGTCTGAACGCCGACTTCAAACTGCATAACTCCTTCGGGAACACCCTGCAGAAAATCAAGAACAGAGTCTGTACACTGTTCAGCTGCAATTTCAAAGTGGAACATTGTAATGCTGTTATGATGAGCTAAAATGTATTTCCATATTGAAAGGTAGCGGTCCTCATTAAGATTAAATGTACGGTCGACAAATTTGACTAAAGAGACTTTTGCATCTAAAAAAATCTGTAAATCCTTGTAAACCCGCTCAAGACTTAAAAACCGCACATTTTTATCAATAGAAGAGAGGCAGTAGGAACAGCGGAAGGGACAGCCCCTGGATGATTCATAGTAAAAAATATGATTGGAGGGATCTGCATGGTCGGCGAAGGGAGGCATTCTTTCTAAAGAGGCTGTCTCTATTTGATCTTTTGAAAACCGGCACAGTGTAGGATACGGGAAAACAAGATTATCGAGTGAGCATAAGGGCTGCCGTTCTCCGGTAAAGATTGAAGAAGGAGCAGTTTCTCCTCTGCCTTTTACATAGAGCCCCGGAATTTTTTCCAATGCCTGAACAAATTCATCCTTGAGTAGAGCGCAGCTGTGTGCGTTATACAAGGAGGAATACAGTTCTACACAGTCACAAAGGGTTTCTTCCCCCTCTCCCCGTATAATAAAATCGAAGGAGGGGTTTTTTGCAAAAACAGCGGAGGCATTATAGGAAACTTCCGGGCCTCCGCATCCTAGAATACAATGAGGAAACACCTTTTTTACTTCTTCTGCAAGGGCGAACATAACGGGTGCATTCCAAATATATATTGAAAAAAGAAGGAGTGCGCTTTTCTCTGTATCATCGGGTCCCAAAGCATCAAAGATTGATCGAAGAAGCACAGAAAAGGGTTCGGCTGTCGTTTTTTCTATAATAATTGACGGTATGCCTGTGCGGGCATGAATAAAAGAGGCAAGAGAACGGACAGCTAAATTTGTGTGATTGTACCGGGTGTTAACAGCAGCAAAAACAGGACTTTTCATACCGGCCTAACGAAAAAGCATTTTGAAAAATACCGAGAAAATATTGTCATAAAAAGTTCCGCGAGGCATGCATCTCCAGCTTACACCGACCATGGGAGCTAAGCCTGTAGAATCATACATAAAATCATATTCAGCAGTAAAACGGAAACCATTGCCCCAGGGAGTATGAGGAACAATATCTGCCGGATCTTCAGTAACAGACCCGTCTAATGCAGAATCAGTCAAAGATGTATCTGAATCAAACAGCGGAAGTTTTAAAACATTTGATCTCCGGCCGACAACGTAATCTATGCCGAAATTAAAACCTCTCAATTCCGGATAAATTCTTATTCCGGTATAAAAATTATAATCAAGATAAACAGCATTAAAACGGGATTTAACAAAAGAGTCATAGTTTAAAAGAGATCCGAAAGAAAACCGGACATGTTCATCAAGTATGATACCTCCGGATGCATCAACGGTAAACATAAAACGCTTATAATCGTTGGAAAGCAAATATTTATTAAACGTTCTAAAATCCTTGTCGCCGTAAATAACAGCAGATGTTCCTGCAGAAACCTGACCGGTCAGCCAGCGGGAATAATCTGCATGCACAGAAATGAGTATAATAAAAAGTATAAACCAAACGGATATGAGTTTTCTGTGCATGTTACCTCCTTAAGCAAGTACCTTTTGAGCAAGGGTAATTCCCCGTTCACGAAGAACTTTGAGGTCATCCTCAGACGGCAGCCCCTGCCATTCATAGCTTTCAACCTCATCCCACTTTAAAGGGGTGACAGCCTCATCATATTCTTTTTTTGCGCCCCCTACCCAGCCCCAGCTGCCGATGCGCAGGGCTTTTTTACCGGTAAAATGTTTGCGGTTAAAAAGATTAAGTATATAGGCCATTGGAGGAAACATCTTGTATTCGTAGGTAGGCATGGCTATAACAAGGGCTGCAGCACTGAATGCATGAGCTAAAACAACAGACGCATCGGTCGAGGGAATTTCCAGAACCCTGACAGGCAGGCCTTTAGATTTTATTCCTTCAACTACAGCATCAACGCCGATTTTTGTGTTGCCGTACATCGAACCCCAAATAACGCAGACCTCTTTTTCACATGAGCCTCCTGCATTATAAGAAGCGTATTTTAAATAACGATTAATAATCTCAGCGGGATTTTTTCTCCAAACAAGTCCGTGACTGGGAGCAATTACCTTAATAGGAGTTTGTGCAAATTTTTCTATTGCACTTTTTACAAAAGAGCTGAAGCTTGCAACAATATTTGCGTAGTAGCGCAGCGATTCGCTTTCAAAATGCTCGTGTTCTTCTTTAGTACACTCATCATCGAAGATGCGTTCGGGGTTTTCATCGGTTCCCACAGCACCGTAAGAACCAAAGGCATCGCATGAAAAAAGAACGCCGGATTTCTGCTCAAAGGTCATCATTGTCTCGGGCCAGTGAACATTCGGGGTTTCGGTGAACGAAAGGACAACACCATCTCCAAGATCCAGGGTGTCGCCGGTTTTAACAGCACGCACAGCATCCTGATCCTCCCCTTCCGGGAAGGCCTTACAGAAATTTCTCACTAGGGCAGCACCCTTTGCCGTTGTAATTATTTGAGCATTGGGGCAGGTCTTTCTAAAATCGCGTAAAAAACCGGTGTGATCGCTTTCAAGGTGATTGAGAATTATGTAGTCAATATCAGTGTTTTTAATACCAAGAGAAGAAAGCTGACTGTCCATTTGAGAAGGCGCATCCTCCCAGTCGCGGTATAAGTCTATGAGCGCGGTTTTATTGCCGCGAACTATGTAGGAATTAAGTGAAACACCCTGTGGAATAGGCCAGAAGCCTTCAAAGTAAGGTGCATTGGTAATATCGGCATGGAGGGCGTATACCCAGTCTGTAATCTTTCTTGCGTTCATATAATTTCCTTTTAAATGAAATAGAGAGAAAACTTCAGTTTTCGAATCTATTTTATTCTATAATAAATGTTCTTCCTTCATGCAGGAAGATATTGTGATTTAAGTATCGTTTTAATCCTTCAACCAAAACCTTCCGCTCTACATCTTTTCCCATTAAAACAAATTCTTCAATGGACTTTGTATCGTTTATTCGTACAACATCCTGATAAATTATGGGTCCCTGATCAAGGTCCTCATTGGCAAAATGAGCGGTAGCTCCTATAATTTTTACACCCTTATGCCATGCCTGATGATAGGGCTTTGCACCTTTGAAGGCAGGAAGGAAGCCGTGATGTATATTGATAATCTTGTTTTCCCATTTTCGGGTAAACTCGGGTGACAAAATCTGCATGTATCGCGCGAGGCATACAACATCGACGGAATATTCTTTTAAAAGATTAAGAATATCGGCCTCGCAGGCTGCCTTTCCTTTTTCGGGATCAACCTTAAAAAAGGGAATATGAAAGTCTGTTGCAATTGCGCATAAATCAGGGTGGTTGGAAATAACAATGGGAATCTCACAGTGAAGCTGGCCGTCCTGGTGTTTAAGCAGCACTTCATACAGGCAGTGGCTGGTTTTTGACACTAACAAGGCCATCCTGCTTTTTTTTGCCCAGTCGAAAAGGTGCCAGACCATCCCGAATTCTCCGGCATTTTTTTCCATGAGCGATTTAAAATTTTCTACTTCAAAACCTTCTTCAGGAGCAAAATCCACCCTGCAGAAAAACATGGAAATATCGGTTGCTGTATGCTGTGCAAGGTTTAAAATATTGCCCTTTGATGAGGCTATGCAGTTTGTAATCGCTGCAATAAGCCCGCTTTTATCGGGGCATGTTACTGTCAGCGTATATTTTTTTGTATTCATTTATATTATTCCTCTATTGTTATTGAATGATCCGATGTAAAGGTCTCTCCGCATTCAAGACTGATAAGTCCCGTTTTATTTTCCCATTCATGATCTGTTGCTTCTGCATCCGGTGTTCCATTCCATGGTTCAATACATACGAAACGGGGGTCTCCGGGATTCTGCCAGACCATGAGGTACGGATAATTCTTCGAAGTTACTTTTACGATTGAATTATTTTTCTTATTGCGAAGTCCTGCCCAGTCAGAATTGAAAGCAGTGAAAAAATGACCGTTTCCAAAACCATCAGCAGTTAAAGGAATTATGCCGGCGTCTTTCTCTCCATAAGGATGTACCGACGGACAAACACCGTCATCGCCGAATGCAAGAAAGCCTTCCGGAATTGTCTTTACCTGAGTAAGGCTTTCTTTTTTCTCAAATTCAATGCAGTAATCGCTTACAGAAGTTCCTTGCGGATCGGTATTCCGGGGACAGTTAAAAGCAGTATGACTTCCAATACTAAAGGATAGTACATCACTGTCGGTATTTGTCACCGTTGTTTTAAAAGAAAGTCCTGTATCAGTTAATTCGTAGCTTGTTTTTAAAGAAAACCTGTACGGATACTTGAGCAGAGTTTCTTCACTTTCGGTAAGCTCAAATACAGCCTTAGTATCTGTTGATGATATGAGGCGGTGCTCCATGTCGCGGGCAAACCCGTTCGGACCAAGTTCACATTTTTGTCCCCGGATCATGATGTAGCCGTCACGTATACGGCCTACATAGGGGAAAATAATCGGTGCATGAAATTTCCAAACAGAAGAATCTCCGCACCAGATAAATTCAGATCCTGTTTTTTTAGAACGAAGTGCATTAATTTCGGCACCATTAGTATTTATTTCGGCTTCAAAATAATTATTTTTTAAAGTTATGACCATGTGTTTTAGTATACCATCTTGATAGATTGACGGCAAGCGCGTTATACTCCTTCCGTCATGAACAAGTATGCTTCAATTCAGGCTTTTAAAGTGTCGCTTCCGGTTCTTTTCGGATACATCGCAATAGGAATTCCTTTCGGCTTAATGCTCACCGGTGCAGGCTACCCCTGGTGGATGGCTCCTGTGATGAGTATAACTATGTATGCAGGTGCGGGCCAGTATGTTGCTGTCGGACTCTTTGCATCCGGTGTTCCGCTTTCTGCTGCCCTTGTTACCATGCTCATGGTCAATATCCGCCATATTGTCTACGGCCTCTCGCTCATTGAACCCTTAAAAAATACCGGAAAATGGAAGCCGCTGATTATATTCTGCCTCACCGATGAAACCTATGCGCTTTTAACCGGCTGCTCGGTTCCGCGCGGTGTTAATGCGGGGAGTTTTTACGGGCAGATAGCCCTCTTTAATTATCTATACTGGATTACAGGCGGTTTTATTGGAGCAATTGCAGGCACGCTCATTCCTTTTTCGTTCGCCGGTATTGACTTTGCCCTTACATCTCTTTTTATCGTGCTGCTCATGGATCAGCTCAAAAAAACAAAAAACATTATTCCCCCTGTCATTGGCGGACTGAGCGCATTCGCGGCCTTGTTTATCTTCGGTCCTGGCAATATGCTTATTGCATCCCTTGCTTTCGGCATTGCCCTTATTATTCTTCTAAAAAAACCGCTTCTCCAAATTGATAAAAACAACATGAGTAAAGACGGAGTTTCTTATGAATAGTCTAAGCATCGTACACGCACTCTTATATACACTCTGTTTCGGCCTAATTATTTTCTTAACGCGTTTATTTCCCTTTGCGCTTTTTTCAAAACGCGAGCCGCCTCTTTTTTTGCGTTTTGCCGCTCATTATATGCCGCCCATGGTTATGATGGTACTCATTATTTACTGCCTCAGGACGGTACCTTTTTTACAGAAGCCCTTCGGTTTACCGCATATTTGTGGTATAGTTGTTACGGTGATGCTTCATGCGTGGAAAAAAAACGCGATGATCAGCATAACGGGTGCAACCTTAGTGTTTATGGTACTCTCAGTTTTTTTCTAAAGGAACTTTAACATAAAAAACGTCTGTCTTTGCGCCGTTTTTTATGTTTCCCAGTTTGCGTTGCAAACTTCTTATTTTCTGTACTTCCTCTCTCCGGTCCGGAAGTACGTAAAAAAGCCTGTTTCGAAAACTGATGTTTTCTCTCAGTCTTTTTTTTGGAGTTTTATATGGAATACCGCAGATTTCCTAAAATTCAGGACAAAGAAATTTCCGTGCTGGGATTCGGAGCTATGAGGCTTCCGGTCATCGGCGGAAAAAACGAATGCATCGATTATGATAAAACCCTTTCCCTCATACGTACAGCATGGGAACACGGAATAAATTACTACGACACAGCCTATGTATATCACGGTGAAAAAAGTGAAGAAGTCTTGGGAAAGACCCTTCGCGATCTTTCTATTCGTAATAAGGTTTTTATTGCAGATAAAAGTCCGGTTTGGCTTGTAAATGATAAAAAAGACTGGGAAACACTTTTACATACTCAGCTTAAAAGGCTTGGCACGGATCACATAGATTTTTACCTCATGCACGCTCTTAATAGGGGCTCATGGCATAAGGTTCTTGAGCATGAAGGCCTTGCATTTCTTGAAAAAGCAAAAAAAGAAGGTAAAATACTCCATGCGGGTTTTTCCTTTCATGACGAACTGGATGTATTCAAAAATATTATAGACGAATACGACAAGTGGGAATTCTGTCAAATTCAATATAATTATCTCGATACGGAGTATCAGGCAGGTATAGAGGGGCTCCATTATGCAAATGACAAAGAGCTGGGAGTCATTGTTATGGAACCTTTACGCGGCGGCTTGCTTGCAAATGTGGCTCCGGCGGTGCAAAACATTTTTGCTAAGACAGGCATGCCTCGTTATGCAAGTGAGTGGGCACTCAGGTTTGTTTGGGAACAGCAAGGAGTTATAACCGCGCTTTCAGGCATGAATGATGTTTCTCAAATTCTTTCAAACGCAGCAGCTGCATCTGCCGCAAAACCCAATTCACTGCCATCTTCTCATCTAAATATCATTAATGAGGTAGCACAATGGTTTAAGGACAGAGTAATTGCTCCTTGTACCGGATGTCGTTATTGTATGCCATGTCCAAAGGGAGTTTTTATACCGGAAATACTAGCAGAATACAATAGAGTGTCTATGACAGGCGGTCTCGATAATCCGGAACGCCATGCTGTTTCAACGACGTATAGAA
>JAKJFV010000062.1 GCA_022704725.1 Spirochaetota bacterium | reverse complement strand
GAAAATGATATTCAGCTCATTAAAAGTTATACCACCGAAGGCCAGCAGAATACCGATTTAATAAAAAAAATGACACAGATGATTGAAAATGCAAATTCCCAGGCAAGAACGCTTATTGAGTCGCAAACTAATTATTTTAATGATCTCCATATAAAAATTGCGGCCCTAATATCTGAATCCAAAAAATCCTCTGCAGCAGACATTTCAAACATAAAAATCCTCATAACATCAACAAGAAATAAAGATAATGCAGATTTATTAGAAAAACAGTATCCCCAATGGAGGATTTTCCTTGATATTATGCAAAATTATGTTATAATAGCTGATGTTGAGAAGAAAAATACATGAAACAAACTTCTAGAAAAAGCAAAAAAACTCTGCATGACAGTGCTATTGAATCGTATGAAAAGCAGTTGTATGATTATAAACAGCTCCTGGAAATATCCAAAAGCTTATCTTCTGTTCTTGAGTACTCAACTCTAATAGAATCGATTCTGTATGTCTGCATGTGCCAGATGCGTGTTTTAGGAGCAGGTGTCTTTGTTCTCAAAACCTTCGATTCCGACTTTTTTACCCTCGATTCAAACTACAATGGTCTCGAACCTTTAGATACAATTTCCTACAATATTCCAATAACCCATCCTATAGTTTCATTTCTTGCTGAACACAATGTAAGCTACACACTCGACGAATTTGAAAAAGCTTTCGGCGGTGAAGATCTTTTAGAGCAGATTGCATCTTTAAATCCATCTCTCATTGTGCCGCTTAAGCAGAAAAACCACCTTAACGGTATTCTTCTGCTGGGAGAAAGAATTGATTTAGGAGAAGGTGTTTCGTACAACGAGTATGACCGCCAGCAGATGATGAATATTGCATCCCTTTCTGCTATTGCCATTAACAATGCGTCTCTCATCGAAATGACAACTACTGATATGATGACTCACCTTAAACTTAAGCATTACTTCTATACAGTTCTTGCAGAGAAGATGGAATTTTCTCAAATGAATGGGCTCCCAATAGCAGTTATGATGCTCGACATAGACTTTTTTAAGAAATTCAACGATACCTACGGTCACGCCTGCGGAGATTATGTTCTTCAACAGGTAGCTAAAACAATTTTTGACGGTATTCGCGGACAGGATATGGCAGGGCGCTACGGCGGTGAAGAATTTGTTGTTATGCTTTACAACACAGAGGCATCGGCCGCTATGCTTGTTGCAGAACGGATCCGTAACGAAATAGAGAAAAAGACCTTATCCTATGAAAATAATACAATGCATGTAACAATTTCTATCGGTGTTTCAGTGTGCCAGCCCGACACACCGATGACTGCAAAAGAATTGGTAGAATTTGCCGACCAGGCTTTGTATCAGTCTAAACGGAACGGAAGAAACAGAGTTACGCTGGCAGCTACCCCTTCTACATCTGCAGAGGAGTAATATGGGGTTTTTAAAGACAATCCGTACACCATTCCGCTATTCATTTAACAGTGCTTCCTTTTATATCATTGGTATAAATATTCTCATTTACCTGCTCACCTCAATAAACCCTAATTTGTATAATTATCTTTCTCTCAATGTTATTAATGTTGTTAGAAATTCTATGTACTGGCAGTTTATAACCTACATGTTTGTACACGGCGGCTTATCGCATCTGGTTTTTAACATGCTGGGACTCTTATTTTTCGGGCTGACCCTGGAAAGAGCAATCGGGAGCAAGGAGTTTCTTCTTCTTTATTTGGTTTCCGGCTTCCTCTGCGGGGTTTTTTCCTTTGCAGTCTACTATTTTTCCGGTAATTATGGAGTCTTCTTACTCGGTGCTTCCGGCGCAATTTATGCCATACTGCTCGCATATGCAGTTGTTTTTCCCCGTTCACAAATTTTTATATGGGGCATACTTCCCATCCCGGCTCCTATTCTCATAGGCATTTATGCAGGTATTGAAATTTTCAATCAATTTTTAAGTGTGAGATCCGGGGTAGCTCACATGACTCACCTTGCAGGTTTTGCCTGCGCCTGGCTTTATATTCGAATACGTATGGGCATAAGCCCGTGGAAAGTATGGAAAGACGCCTTCCGATAATCTTCCTTTTATTGCTCTTCTCTTTTGTTCTTGCAGGACAGACACCGCTCCCGCAAACAGAGGGAGCCGAAAACCTCCTTAGAATTGAAGTCTGGTCACTCCTTGAAACGGAACCGGGCAGAGAAATTGAACCGTCAGACATTTTTTATGAACATTCTGTTAATGAACTGAAAAAACTTGCTCCGTTTATTCTTGAAGGCATGATTTTCGGCTGGGATTTTTCATACACCCCTTCTGACAGTCAAAGAAACGTTCAGGAATATTTTGAATTTACTCCTAAAATCACGCTTCCAAAAAACGACGGCCGTCTTTCATTCAAAGATCCGCGCATAGAAAACGAGCGGTTTTATGTATGGCTTGAATACGCCAGATCGCCTGTCATGCTTGCACAAAAAAAGGCATGGGATTCGGTTGTTTACCCGAAAATCAGCGGAACAGGGAGAGGAAGGGTTGCTGACGGAACAGCGGGTATTATAACAGCCTATGAGCAGGCGCTCAAACAGGCAGTACGCTCCTATGCTCAGGGAATAGAAAGAAATAAGCCCAAAGAAATACAGGGCTCTGTTCTCCTTATTAAAACTCCGCGATTATATATTGATTCGGGCTTTTATACTGCCGACCTTGATTTTTTTCTACAAGTGGGTAAAATAATACCGTATGCTTTATATTAATATAAAGTATATCGGAGGCAGTATGAAAAAAAGTTTGGTTTGTTTTCTGATTGGATTCTTCATAATCGGCGGTTTGTGGGCTCAAAAACAGCAGCAGGTAGAGGTTATTCAGGAAAAAGATAAACTTGTTTCTATGACAATCGAGTTTATTCCATCTCTTGATGAAGCACGATTTATTTATTCCTGCCCTGCCGGTACCTTTGAACAGGGAAATGCAATGATTGCCATAAAAGAACGGGCGGAGAAATTTACTAAAGAACGGGGATATTTTTTTTATACATATATAGAAAAAGCTGTTACAAAATATGACAATGTAAATAAGGTTGCCTATTACACAGCGTTTATCAAATTCTTAAACTAGCGCATAAACATGGAGCTTTAAATGGATATTCAAACACTCATTAAAAATTTACACCCCCTGGAAATCAGGGTGCTGCGTTCATATAAACCAGCTGTTGAACTTACCTCTGAAAAATTGCAGAAGGAACTTTCCTATAAGGAAGGCCATGCTAATCAGGCTTTTTCATGGCTTTCTGGCAAAGAACTTGCAGTTGTTGTAAGAAAGGAACCTCATACCTTCTATGAAATTACCGAGCTTGGTAAAACATTTGCCGAACAGGGTACTGTTGAGCAAAGAATTATCAGTTTTTTAAAAACATCAGGACCCGCTTTTCTTCCGCAGATTGCTCAATCGCTTTCAATTGATAACAAAGATGTAGGCAGTGCATTCGGCAACCTTTCGAAAGAAGGAATTCTTGCAATGGATGCAGAAAAAAAAGCGTCTCACACAGGAAAGGAAAATACAAGCCGTATTGTAATAATTGATGCGCTGTTAAAAAAAGCACTTTCTTCTCCTGACGGCATGCTCAATCACTCAGATTTAAACGCACAGGAGATTGAAGCCATAAGCACCCTGGCAAAAAAAAGAGGAGCTGCAGATGCAGCCTTCCGTATTGTAGAAAGAGAAACTGTTGTCTACGCATTAACAAAAGAAGCTCTTGAAGTTGAAAAGGCTCTTGAAACGGCAGGCATAACCGGAGACGAAATAGGAAGTCTTACGTCTAAAATGCTTGCTACAGGCGAATGGAAAAATGCTTCGTTTAGAGGCTACAACATAAGCGTTCCTCCTGCACGCATAATTCCCGGAAGAACTAACCCGTATGTTTCATTTCTTGAAAGCGTTAAAGATAAATTATGTTCTCTCGGATTTGAAGAGTTTGACGGTCCTCTTGTTGAAACTGAATTCTGGAACTCCGATGCGCTCTTTATGCCGCAGTTCCACGCAGCCCGCGACATTCACGATGCCTATTCTGTAAAAAACCCGACCCATGCAAAGTCTATAGAGGAACCCTTCCTTTCAAATGTAGCTGCAGCTCACATGAACGGCGGAAATACCGGAAGCCGGGGCTGGAATTATCAGTTTGATAAAGATTTTACACGCCGCTTAATTCTGCGCAGCCAGGGAACAGTACTTTCTGCACATCAGCTGGCAAAGGCTAAAATACCCGGAAAATATTTTGGTATTGCACGCTGTTTCCGTTACGACAAGGTTGATGCAACCCACCTGTCTGACTTTTATCAGACTGAGGGCATAGTACTCGGCGATGAGGTAAACTTGAAAACCCTTCTGGGCTTTTTAGAAATGTTTGCCGTTGAAATTGCGGGGGCAACAGATGTTAAATATGTTCCCGGCTACTTCCCTTTTACAGAGCCTTCAATCGAAGTACATATTAAGCACCCGGTTCTCGGATGGTTCGAACTAGGCGGATCCGGAATATTCCGGCCCGAGGTTACAAAGCCCATGGGCATTGACGTTCCTGTTCTTGCTTGGGGAATCGGCATTGACCGCATGGCCCTCATGGCCCTGGGTTTAAATGATCTTCGTGAACTTTTCAGCAGCGACATTGAACAGGTCCGCTTAAGAAAGGCTCGGTACTAAAAAACTAAGAGCACTGCTCGTAAACAGCACTCAAGAAGGGGATCCTTAGTGACAAAGGACCAGTGGGCATCTTTTTGCTCATTCAAAGAAGATTTTAAAAAACAATGCGCTGTGTGGGAGCAAAAGGCGGAAATTCTCGGGCTGTCGGTTCTGCAGAGTAAGGCAGCTCTGAACGACGGAGTACCACTGTATCCCCTTGAAAATCCCATAGTGTATAATACTGCGCTTGACGCTATTTGCGATCAGGACAGCATCAAACTCATAGTAATTGCAGATAATCCGGGGAAAGACGAGCAGCTGCACAAAAACCGCAAGTACCTTGTAGGGCTTTCCGGGAAAATTGCAGCCGGTTTTTTCAAGAAGCATCCTGAGCTTGATATTGATTTTCGTAAAAACGTTATTATTTTAAATAAGACCCCTGTTCATACCGCCAAAACAAAGGAATTGAAGGCCCTTGCCGCCTCGGACCCCCTAATTCAGTCATTAATCGATGAAAGTCAAATGTGGATGGCACAAAGAACAGCAGAACTTCATATACAGTTAGGCTGTCCTTTATGGCTCGTCGGCTATGCAGAACTCAAGGGAAAGGGAATATTTTCTTTGTACAGAGATACTCTAAAAAATACCTATACCAGTTCTTTTCCTGTATCCGGAGAGAAAGAGAATTGTTTTAACAAGGTATTTGTTTTTCAGCATTTTTCAATGAACCGCTTTACCATTGATTTATTTCACCATGCTGATGACGGGCAAAAACTTCAAGAATTGCTCGAACAAAAAGGAACACAGCACCGGAAGGAAATTTTTCTATGACAAAAAAAAATATACCTTTTGCCTTTGTTTGCATCATTATGCTTTTTTCTGCAGTCCTCTTCTCATGCACTACAAAAAAGATTAATGCCCGTTCAACAATAACAGAGCAAGCCCCGGAACCTGCAGCAGCCATAGATAGTAGCCCCGGGACAAAACAAACACAAAATTCTAAAAATACAACACCCCATAATGCATTTGCCTTTGACTGTCATCTTCATGTACTGCAGATAAATCACGTAGCCTGGTCAGCATACATTTCCTATGTCGAAAAGAATCCTCTCGAACAGTCAATGAGCGTTATGTCTGCGCAGGATTACATTTTTAAAGATTTTTTCCAGACGACAAAGTCATCAAGAAACCTGCTGGCGGTTATGGAAGGTTCTGCAGGCGATATTTTACAGCTCTATGAACAGGATTTACGAGGCAAGTATGAGGTAACAACGACAAAAATTGAAGCAGACCCCATCACCCTCTCAATTAAGGATGCATTAAAAATCACACAGGAATCTATTACAGGAACCACTGTAATAAAACCTCAGGTAAAGCAGCTTACTCCCTTTATAAGCGATACAGGTATTACCATGATGGGAAATACGTACTCCTACCTTGTAATTTCACCGCTCATTATGGACTTTGACCTCCGCAATACCGTTCTCAATACCTATTATAGGGACAGCCCGGCGCACGCAGTCGAAACACAGGGTTACGACATTCTTAAGGGCATACATGAATACAGAAGCAAAAATCCCGGGGGAAGACTTATTGTCAGACCGTTTATGGGAATTAATCCGTCAAATTGGAACAAAGAAGACTTGGCAGCTTTTTTGGAAAGGTATTTTGGATCCTGGTCCGGCAGCGCAGACGAGATATTATCAGTGTGGGAAAATATAACTGATAATGATGTCATTGAAGGCAGTCCCTATGCAAATGCCTTTGCCGGACTTAAACTCTACCCTCCTCTCGATTTTAATCCGTTTCCGTCAAACCCGGATGAATGGGAAAAACTTGATTATTTGTATACCTTTTGTGAAGAACGAGGCATACCGATTATTACACACTGCGATGACCAGGGGTTTAGGGTTGTTTCTCAAAGCGCCTCATATGAATGGACCAGTCCGGAGCAGTGGGAAAAAGTGCTTGCACGACATCCGAACCTGTACCTTGATATAGCTCATTTTGGAAACCAGTACACAGTTACCAGCCTGCGGAGGAAACAGACCGCTTGGCGGGATAAAATTATTGAACTGATGCTGAAGTATCCTAATGTATATGCTGATGTTTCTTTTAACGGTGTTGATACGTCTTATTGGAAAGATTTACAGGATCTGTTAAACAGCCTAAGCCCTGCAGTCCGCGATATTGTGTCGCAACGGCTTCTTTTTGGTACCGACTGGCCCTTAACACTTCTAAAAATGGAATCGCTCACTGCATATTACCGGGGTTTCGAACAATCGCCCCTGGGGCTCGACACAAAGCAGAAAATGATCAGCGATAATCCGCGCAATTTTTATTTTCGGGATTAGGCTGCACGAGAAGAGGTGTTTTTTTTCCCTCTTCATCAATAGCGACAAAGGTAACCTTATTTGAAAAAATATACCTTTCCCGCTCGCCTGCCCGCGTATCTGAATACACGTCAACAGTAAAATCTGCAGAGGTTACCCCCTGCCGCACTTTTTCCATGTGAAAGCGTAAAATTGCTCCGTTAGGAACCGTATGACGAAATTCAATGTGTTCCATTGCCCTTGTCACCAAAATATTGCACGGGAATTCTTTGGCCGCAGCAAGCCATGCATACTCATCGACCCATTTTAAAAGCTGCCCGCCGAATAATTTTCCATTATGGTTTAAGTGTTCTGTTCTAACTAATGTATATGCATCCATACTGCCTCCGACCCAATGAACATATCAGTCTGTAAAACTAAGTATAGTACAAAACCAGAAGAAAATGCCATACACCACCGCTGCTGCATAAAAAAAGACATGTACCGTGAAAGCACATGTCTTTTTGTTTAATTTCTACACTGATAATGCATCGCTTATTTGAAATACTCGTCGCCGATGCCGTAGTTATCTACAACGAAATCAACGTCTTTATCGCCGCGACCGGACAAGTTTACAAGAATGGATTTTCTCTTATTTTTTTCTGCATGTTTTAAGGCATAGGCTACGGCATGAGAACTTTCAAGAGCCGGAATTATACCCTCATAACGGGATAATTTGTAAAAAGCTTCAAGACAGTCCTTGTCATTTGCAGTTTCATAATTCACCCGTTTTGTATCTTTGAGCATACAGTGTTCAGGACCGCTTCCAGGGTAATCAAGACCCGATGCTATTGAATATACAGGAGCAGGCTCGCCCTTTTCGTCCTGTAAAAGATAGGTTTTAAATCCG
>JAKJFV010000061.1:321-8003 GCA_022704725.1 Spirochaetota bacterium | reverse complement strand
CTTCACGTATTGAATACTTCATGCATGTCTCTATGTGAGTTACGGCAATATCAGCGTAGTTACTTCTGCCTGTTTCTTCTGCTGCCCAAAATAGTAAGGGAGTATTCATTAAACAGTCAATAATAAAACGGTAATTTTCTTTTTTACCCATTTCTCCCCATGCCTGCAAAAACCCGCCCTTTGGCTGGAAACGGAGAAGAAGCTGATCAGATGCAAGCAGCGCCGCTTTTTTTGCATCTGTATTATTACTGAGCATCCAGGAAGCTGTACAGGACTGAGTATAGAGAAAACCCATATCGTGATGATCTACTTCAATTTTATTTTCAATTCTATGAAGAAAACTTTCAACTAAATGACCAGCTGCATCAATAAATATTTTCTCCTTTGAATATTCATAACAAAGCCATAACTGCCCGGGCCAGAACCCGCAGGTCCATTGATTGTTATCACAGGGTTCATAAAAATTATTAACACTGGTATGATTTTGACAGCGGCCTTTAAACAGTGCTATATTTCTTTTTACCTGCTTAAGCGCATATTGAAAAGCAGTATCAAGTTCAGAATGAGATATCATCAATTATCCTTTTATACCTGTAGAGGCAATTCCCTGTACAAAGAATTTCTGCAAGGCAAGAAATACAATAATTACAGGAATAAGCGTGACAACAGAAGCAGCCATTATGAGACCGTATTCTGATGAGTACTGTGTAATAAACATACGAAGCCCGATCTGAATAGTTTTTAATTCTGTCTTTGTAAGATAAATCATAGGTCCTAAAAAATCATTCCATGTACGCACAAATGTAAATATGGTTAATGTTGATATTGCCGGCTTTGAGAGCGGAAGCATTATTCTAAACCATATGCCGTATTCACTCATACCATCAATGCGTGCAGCTTCGCACAGATCATCAGGTATACCCTGATAAAACTGCCGCATGAGAAATACTCCGAAGGCAGAAAACGCCTGGAGTACTATGAGCGCCATGTGGGTATTATTCAAATGAAAATTTCTCATTAAAATAAACTGCGGAACCATGTACACCTGCCACGGCATAGCAATTGTAGCAATGTAGCTCAAAAATAAAAAGTTTTTAAATTTGAACTGTAGTTTTGCAAAAGCATAGGCTGCAAAACTTGAAGTAATAATTTGTAAAAAGGTTACAATAACGGTCAGTTTTGCGGTGTTATATACGAATTTGCCCAAGGGTATTTTCGTCCAGATATCTGCATAGTTCTGCCAGCGGGGCTCTTTGGGTATCCATTGAATGGGAAAGCTAAATACATCTTTATCGAGTTTTAATGAAGCGGAAAGCATCCATGCAAAAGGTATTAGCATTGCAACACCTGTTATGCATAACAATATCATCAAGAACGTACTCACTTTTCCTTTTTGATTTACATATATATTTTCGTCTGTTGATAAATTACTCATTAATTGTTCTCCCTGTTAATTCAGCGTCACTTTTTTCTCTGCCCTGAATTGTATTAAGGTTACAATAAGAACGAGAAGAAATAAAACAATTGCAATGGTACTTGCATATCCTAAATTCCAGGAAATAAATGCAGTATTATAAATATGATACACCAGAACAAGAGTTGAGGTTCCAGGACCTCCCTGGGTAATCATATAAATTTGATCGTAGACTTTAAAACAGTCTATAGTAAGCATTACAGAAACAAAGAAAGTTGTAGCACTAAGCTGCGGCAGTGTAATATATTTAAATTTCTGCCATCTGGAAGCACCGTCAAGATCAGAGGCTTCATACAATTCGGGACTTATTCCCTGAAGCCCTGCTAAATAAATAACCATGTAGTAGCCCATATTTTTCCAAACACTGAACATAATTACCGTTATCATGGCCCAATGTTTGTCGGCCGCCCAGCCGGGGAGTTTATCTTCACTAATATTTAACAGCCAGGAAAGAAGAAGATTCACCGGTCCCTTTGCAGGATTGAATATCATATTCCATACAACAGCCACTGCAACAAGAGAAGCAACATAGGGGAAAAAACTAATTGTTCTAAAAAAGTTTCTAAAATGAACTTTTTGATTTAATATAACTGCGAGAAGCAGAGCAAAGAACATTGTAAGAGGTACAGTGCCAAGACTGTACAGAATTGTATTCCATAATGCCGTATGAAATGAGCTGTCAGTAAAAAGTCGCTGAAAGTTTTTTAAACCGACAAAAACCATAGGGGCTTTTGAACCATTCCACTCAAGCAAAGCAAGAATGAATGCAAAAATTATGGGGCCAAGAGTGAAAATTGCAAAACCTAAAAAATTGGGAGCAATAAAACTGTAGGCAATAAGATTTTTTCGTAATTCTTTATTTTTTACTGATACCGGCATAGATTTTGTTTGGACTGCTGTCATAGAATAATTCCTTTAATAAACATAAAAAAAAGAAGACAGCCTTTTTAAAGCTGTCTTCTGCAGACACAAATCCTACTTAATAATGTCTTTAACACCCTTATTCATGTTGGCTATACCTTCATCAATAGTGGTATTCTTAGTCATAATATTATCGTGCTGGCATTAAGAACAACTTCAATTTCACCTGCTTTTTCATGAAGAGGCATTTCGAGATAAGTCTTGTATGTTTTCAAAGCCTCTGCACTTGCAGCATCGGACGGGAATCCTGGAGTACCGGATATTGTTTTAATAACGTCATCACTCATAATAGCAGGAATTGTTCCTGTTTTTGCAAGGATTGAGGCGCCTTGAGGACCTGAAACAAATTTAACAAAATCAAGTGCGGCTGCCTGTTTTTTAGAAGCAGAACTTACACCAACCGAAGTAATTGTTCCTAAAGTTGTACCGGGTTTAACACCTGAAGCATGAGGATACTTTACAAGACCCCACTGGCTGCTCTTTGACTCGCCGCTTTTTACTTTAGCAATTTGTGTTGCAATAAACCATGAGCCCATGTTCATCATTGCAACAGAATTGTTATAGAACACTCCGGAGTAATGAGTCGAGGTTGTTTTAAGCGCTGCATAACTCTGGCAGATGCCGTCATCCTGCTGCTTTAAGATTCTTTCATAGTAGGGTTTAAGGAAATCATAGGTTCCGCCCACAATAGTATTTTTACCGTCAAGAATACCGAATAACTGTACAGCACTTCTCCAGGTATGGTAGTGTGTGCCGTATACTTTTTCAGCACCTGATCCGGAAGTCATTTTTCTTGCTATTGCATCATATTCATCAAAGGTCATATCGTTTGTAGGATACGGAACACCTGCTTTATCGAATAAGGCTTTGTTATAGTAAATTATCCAGAAGTCGCTTCTAAAGGGAAGACCGTACAGAGCATTATTTACACTGATCTGTTCCGGTGTTCCGCCGTACAATGAAGTATCAATCCCGCTTGATTTAATATAAGGGTTAAGATCAACAAGCTGGCCTGCTTTTACAAGATTGTTGTAGCCGGGAATATCTTTTATAGTTACAACATCGATTGAGTCGTCTCCGCCTGTCAGCTGAATACTGAGCATTGTCATGTAATCAGTTGATCCCAGATCAAGATATTCAATCTTAACATTGGGGTTTGCTGCCTCATAAGCCTCAATGAGAGGTTTATAATAGGCTGTAGATTCCCAGTCCCAGAGAGCCCATTTAATGGTCACATTTTGATTTTCTGCAGCAGCTTCTTTCTTACCGCCTGCAAAAATTGTCATGCTGCAAGCAAGCATGATACATAATAAAATTGATAATAACTTTTTCACGTCTTCCTCCTCGTGATAGATATCATAATTGTAAGGGGTAACTTTTCATATTAAAATGTAATAAAAACAGCAAAATATACAGTTTTTTGCTTATTTTCATTATCGGCAATTTTAAATATGCAGTATTTTATTTAAACTGTAAATATCTATGGTTTAAAACACTTGACTTAAAGTTAACTCTAAAGACTATACTTAGCCTGATAATAACCTCAATTTCAAATCACAGGAGATATTAATGACAGATGTAAAAGGAAAATGGACTTTTATAACAGGCGCAAGCCGGGGTTTAGGATACTTAACCGCAGAATTTATGGCAAAAAGAGGCTGCAACCTTATTCTCCACAGCAGAAATAAGGAACACACACAGAAGGCTGCAGAACAATTAAAGGCAACGGGAGTGGAAGTACACTGTGTCAGCGCGGAATTATCGGACCTGGATGCAGTTAAAAATATGCTTCATGAAATAGATTCACTCGGAAAACAAATTGATATTGTCATGAACAATGCAGGGCTCCAGATTGCCTACCGCAACAACTACCTTGAAACACCGGTCGAAGATTTTACCGTTAGTTATGCAGTAAACACCATCGCTCCCATTCTCATATGTTATCACTTTTTACCAAAGATGATTAAGGCCGGTTTCGGACGCATTATTAACACAACAAGCGGCATCTCACTCGATCCCCAGCAGGCAGGATACTCTGCAAGCAAGGCAGCCCTCGACAAACTAACCATAGACCTCGGTTCCAAGGTAGAAGGCACAAATGTTACTATAAATCTTGCAGACCCCGGCTGGTGCAGAACAGATCTGGGAGGACCTCAGGCGCCCAATGCTCCCGAAAGCGTCATCCCCGGAATCACACTCGGAGCCTTCCTCGACGACAAAAAATCCGGCCGTATAATTCCTGCCCAAATGTTCAGCGGTATGACGCTTGAAGAAGCCGTACAAAAAGCCGGGACCGAAATTGTAAGCCCGTATTCAAAAGGCTGTTGAAGAAGAAGTTGAAAGGGAACTGGAAGTTTTACAATAATAAAAAAGGACTGAGGTCAAGCTTATAAAGCCTGTACTCAGTCCTCTTTTTTTTAAGACTTTTAGTCTTAAGATTTTAATCTTAAGAGTCTGCTTCCAAGAGAAGCTCATCAATGGGCTTTCCGGCCGGAACCATGGGAAAAACCATTTCGTCAATGTTAATACCGCAGTCTATGAGACAGGGTGTGTTTTCACTGACGGCCTTATTAAAAGAGTCTAAAAATTCTTTTTCGTCGGAGGCACGGTAACCGCGTACTCCAAACGCTTGTGCAAGTTTTACAAAATCCGGCGGACGGTCGAGCGTAGTTGCAGAATAACGCTTTCCGTAAAACATGCTCTGCCACTGGCGGACCATGCCGAGCGTACCGTTATTTGCAATAATTATAATAACCGGAATATTGTAGTGCGATATTGTTGCAAGCTCGTTAAGGTTCATGCGGAACGAACCATCGCCTGCGATATGAACAACGCGTCTGTCGGGACAGGCAACTTGAGCGCCCATTGCCGCACCGGTACCGTAGCCCATCGTTCCCAAACCGCCCGATGTTACAAAGGTTCTCGGTTTCGTAAACGGATAAAACTGTGCAACCCACATCTGGTGCTGCCCTACTTCGGTTGTAATGATGGTGTCGTCTCCGAGCACTTCATTAATTTTTTCACATACAAACTTCGGGTGAAGAGGTGTTTTATTTGTGTACATCGCAGGAACATGATTTTTTAATTCTTCTATTTCTTCATTCCAGCTGTCTTTTGTACGGGAAGGAACTAAAGAGGTTAATGATGAAAGAATATATTTCATGTCTCCATTTAAGAACGCTTCCGTTCTGATGTTTTTGTTAATTTCGCCGCGGTCAATATCAATATGAAGAACAGCAGCATCCTTTGCAAATTTTTTCGGGTCCGATATTACTCTGTCGGAAAAACGTGCGCCGATGGCTACAAAGACATCACATTTATTTGCAGCTGCATTTGAAGCCTTGGTTCCGTGCATACCGATCATGCCGGTACAAAGCGGATGTCTTGCAGGAAAGGCGGATTTTCCCATGAGTGTTACCGAAACAGGCGCATTAACTTTTTCTGCTAAGGCTTTAAGTTCTTCTGATGCATCAGAAAGTACAACGCCTCCTCCGACATAAAAGAATACGCGCTTTGCATCTGCTATTCTTTTAGCAAATGAAGCAATATCTTCTTTTGAAGGAACGGGTATTTTTTCAAGACTTCTTTTTGCAGCTTCGCTTTCGATGACGCTGTCATTGTGTTTTTTACTTTCAAATTCTGCGAGGGCTGCTGTTACATCTTTGGGAATATCTAAGAGTACCGGACCGGGTCTCCCGCTCCGGGCAATCTCAAATGCCTCCCGTATGCAGTCTGCAAGTTTTGTGACGTCTTTAACGATGTAATTATGTTTTGTAATCGACATCGTAATTCCTGTAATATCAACTTCCTGAAAACTGTCCTTGCCCAAAAGATGGGTGGGCACATTACAGGTAATTGCAACGAGGGGAACAGAATCCATGTAGGCGGTTGCTATACCGGTGACAAGGTTTGTCGCACCAGGGCCGCTTGTTGCCATAACAACGCCGACCTTGCCGCTTACACGGGCATAGCCGTCTGCAGCATGACAGGCGCCCTGTTCGTGAGCAGTAAGATAGTGTTTTATCTTATCTGAGTTTTTATACAGTTCATCATAAATATTCAGTATGGTGCCGCCGGGGTAGCCGAATACGGTGTCAACACCCTGTTCGAGCAGGCACTGAATGGTAATTTGTGCTCCGGTTAATTTCATGTTAATATAGCTCCTTTGTCGGCGCTTGAAACCATGCGTGCATAACGGGCAAGATAGCCCTTTGTGACTTTTGGTTCCGGCGCCTTCCAGGCGTTTTTTCTCTTCTCCATTTCTTCGTCAGTTATTTCAAGCCGCACTGAGTATGCGTTAATATCAATAGTAATGGTGTCGCCTTCTTGTACCAGCGCGATCGGACCCCCTACTGCAGCCTCGGGTGAACAGTGACCGATTGAAGCACCCCGTGTTGCCCCGGAAAATCGTCCGTCGGTAATTAAGGCTACTTCTTTATCCATGCCGCGTCCTGCGAGAGCTGCTGTTACCGAAAGCATTTCTCTCATGCCCGGTCCTCCCCTCGGTCCTTCGTAACGGATAATCAGCACATCGCCGCTCTTTATTGTTCCTTTTTGTATTGCTTCAAAAGCTTCTTCTTCTCCGCCGAATACGCGTGCAGGTCCTGAGTGTTTCATCATCTCGGGCGCCACTGCGGATCTTTTTACAACACATCCGTTGGGAGCAAGATTGCCGAAGAGCACTGCGATGCCGCCGGTCTTTGACCAGGGATTATCGATGGGGCGTAAAACTTCGGGATCGGAGTTTACTGCATACTTAATATTTTCTGCAATGGTTTTTCCCGTCACGGTCATGAGTGTTGTATTGATTAAGTTTTTCTTTGCAAGTTCTGCAAGGAGGGCTTGAATACCTCCAGCCTGATACAGATCTTCTATAAAGGTTTCACCTGCCGGAGCGAGGCGGCAGAGGTTTGGAGTATGTTCAGATATTTCATTTATTTTTCGTAAATCAATGTCTACGCCTGCTTCATGTGCAATAGCCGGCAGATGCAGAAGCGTATTGGTGCTGCAGCCCAAAGCCATGTCTGCAGCGAGCGCATTGTCAAAGGCTTCTTTGTTCATAATCATGCGGGCAGTAATACCCTTGTTGAGCATGTCCATAACAGCCATGCCTGCTTTTTTAGCAAGCGCAATGCGGTCTCCGTATACTGCAGGAATGGTTCCGTTTCCGGGTAAGCCCATGCCTAACACTTCAGTTACGCAGTTCATAGAGTTTGCTGTAAACATACCGGAACATGAGCCGCAGGTAGGACATGCGGAACATTCCATCTCATCAAGTTCTTTTTCA
>JAKJFV010000061.1:0-249 GCA_022704725.1 Spirochaetota bacterium | reverse complement strand
TGTTAAAGAAAGACGTTTTCCCTTATATTTTCCTGCGAGCATCGGTCCGCCTGAAACAAAAACAGTGGGAACGTCGATGCGGGCTGCTGCCATGAGCATACCGGGAACAACTTTGTCGCAGTTTGGAACCATAACAAGGGCATCGAATTCGTGAGCTGTTGCAACGCATTCGGTAGAATCTGCTATAAGCTCCCTTGTTACGAGAGAGTACTTCATACCCTCATGGTTCATCGCAATACCGTCGCACAC
>JAKJFV010000060.1 GCA_022704725.1 Spirochaetota bacterium | reverse complement strand
CACTGGCAACAACCATATCAATTATTATAAACGGAATATACAATAAAATTCCAATTTTAAAAGCAATAGTAAGTTCGCTTAATATATATGCCGGAATAAGAACATAGGTTGGGACATCGGCTAAGGTTTGAGGCCGCTCTAGATCACCCATAGCCATAAACATACTTATATATTCTGTATTTGTCGCCATTTGACTATACATGAAAAGGCGTATGGGAGCTTCAGCATTCTGATACGCTTCCTCCAGCCCTATTTCACCATCGGAAAATGGTTTAAATGACCGCTCATACATCTGATTAAAGGTAGGCCACATGATGAAAAGAGTTAAAAAGAAGGCTATTCCATTTAATACTGCAGTCGGGGGAACCTGTTGAAGAGAAAGAGCCCTTTTTATAAAGTCAAAAACGATCGAAAGACGCAAAAAACAGGTAACAAGGATTAAAAGACTTGGTGCTAATGATAAAATTGTTAAAAGAAGAAGAATTTGGACTGAAAAAGCAACTTCCTGATTTGTATCGGGCTGCCTTATTTGAAGATCAATAAGCGGTACATTAATGCCGTTTACGGTACCCGGCATCTGAGTATTCCCCTGAGTTGATCCTTGAGGGAAAGACTGGGCAAAGACAGGAAAAGACGAGAGTAAAAGAATTAAGCAAAAAAACAGTCCAAAGATTTTTTTCTTAAAACTCATCGAATATCCTCCGTGTTAATGGGGGAATTTCGAAGGCGGTCTCTCTGTTTTGAAAGATTTTGTGCCGTTTCTGAAACAGTGTCGGTAAAGTTTCCTGTATTCGGATGTTGATTACTGTGAAGAACTGTGCCGTTGAAGGAAAAGTTCGTATGAAACTCTTCTCCAAAATCTGTTTTTTTTGGTTCGGACGTCTTTTTTGGTTTCGGCATAAAAAGAGAAAGCAGGGAAGCAAAATCGGGAGCTCTTTTTCCAGGATATACTTCCGATTGGAGATTTAATGCATCTATAAGCTCTTTATCCTTTATTTCCCCAAGCAGACTGATAGAACTGTCAGCCGTTCCAACTATATAGGCATGATCCTGCAGTGTAATAACATGAACTGCTTTTCCAGGCGACAAGGTAAGCGAGGCTGCTTTTTTTAAAAAAAGATCTGAGGGTGAGCGCGGATTTAAACCACGCCTTAGAAGATACACTACAACATATATACAAACAATGACCAGAGCAAGAACCAGGACCATACGGACAAAAAGCCATATAGAATTTGTTGCAGCAGGATCTTGATCTTCCGGTTCGGATGCTGAAATTCGAAACTGAGTTTCATCAAGCTGAATTGTTGCATTCTCAGGATTTCCATCTGTTTTTACTTCCTGAGCCGGAAGATACATAGTAAAAAGAGAAATAAGCACAAAAAGAAGTGCGTTAGCTATAGAGTTTTTCGTAATTATCCCCCACCCTAAAAAAACTATCAGCGCAAGTCTGACACCCGTTCAATTGGAGAAAGTATTTCTGTAACACGAACTCCAAAGTTTTCATCTATAACGACAACCTCGCCTTTTGCAATCGGTTTATGATTAACAAGAATATCTACCGGTTCACCGGCAAGCTTATCGAGCTCAATAATGGTACCTTCACCCATACCGAGGATTTCTTTTATCTGCTTCTTCGTACGGCCGAGCTCTACAGTCATTTCCATGTAAACGTCCATGATTAGACCGATATTACCCTGTTCCATACTGGATATACCCTGTTGAAGATTAGGATATTGGAGAGCTTGTACATTCGGGACATTCATTCCCATCATACCGCCGGACATGCCCTGCATTCCCATACCGTTCATGCCCTGCATGCCCATGTTCTGCATACCCATACCATTCATGGCGCCCTGCATGTTGCCCATGCCCTGCATACCCATACCATTCATGGCGCCCATGCCCTGCATGCCCATACCGTTCATGCCCTGTTTTAAGCCCATTCCGCCAGCCATGCCGGTCATCTGCTGCATTTCTGCTGCAGATAAACCGCCGCCAATATCCAGATCATCAGAGCCGCCGAGTGCGCCGATGATTAAGGATGCTGCATCTTTAGCAATAGCTTCCCAGAAAGTAAAAACACCGCCGTCAGTTGTAACAGGGTAGGAAATAAGAATAAAAGTATTTGACGGATACCGCACCATTGCTTTCGGCACATGAACTGCCTCTGCGGGATTACTATTCAAACCGGGGAATTTTCCCGTTTGACTGAGCTTTGTTATTTCAGAACCTGAATGTTGAGAAACTATCTCTGATATAACCGATAAAGCCATATCATCAAGTTCGGGCGAATCTTCTTTATTTATTAAACCGGCTAACTTTTGTGCAAATTCAGGGGCAAGCAGGAAAAGATGATCACCGGAAAGTCCTTCCGAAAAGTCTGCAGTTACACCTACGATCATCTCCGGTATTTTTCTAAGGAGCTGATCTCTATTAACCTGCTCTACAACAGGTGCTCCAACGGTAAAAGTTGTACCTGTCATAGTAGTTAAACTGTCTGCCAGCACAGAAGCAGCTTCGGAGCTGAATTCAGCCAGGGGTGCGGTATTTAGTTGTTTTTCGTTTGATTTAGACGGAGGAAAACCTGCTGATCCGAGGCCTCCCATATCTACACCTGACAACAATGCATCTATTTCATCTTGAGAAATGGCACCATCACTCATACGATTCATCTCCTTCTACTGATAATTCTTCGAACTCTTCTGTTTCTGCCTGTTTAATCTTACCAATTACCTGGACAGCCATCTTCTTTCCAATTACACCGGGCTGGCACAAAAACTTTTTCTTGTTGCCCACACTCAATGTTAAGGGATCACCTACCCTTACATTAGATAATCGGACAATATCGCCCGTTCGTAAACCTAAAACATCTCTAATAGGTAAATTTATTGATCCAATTTCCGCCACAACGTCCATATCGACCGATGAAAGTTTTTCCTTTAAAACACCTAAATACTGTGTTGTGGAACTTCTTCTAACTGAAGAAAACCAGAATTGCGAGGACAGCTTTGAAATAATAGGTTCAATTGTTATATAGGGAATACAGAAGTTCATCATTCCCTCTTCATCGCCGACCTTGGTTTCCAGAGTAACTAAAACAACCATTTCTGAAGGAGGAACAATCTGGGCAAACTGAGGATTTGTTTCAATTTGTCCAAGGCGAGGACGAAGATCTATAACCTGAGTCCAAGCCTCTCTCATATTTGCCAGAATTCTGACAATAATTCCTTCCATTACAGATTGTTCAATATCAGTCAGATCGCGCTGAACCTTAGTCCCCTGACCGGTACCACCGAAAAGGCGGTCAATCATAGAGAAGGTAATAGCAGGATCTATTTCAAGAATTGCATTTCCCTTCAAGGGATCCATATTTATTACAGCAAGTGTAGTGGGCGTCGGTATTGAACGGATAAATTCCTCATACGTCAGCTGATCAACCGATGCTACGTGAACATGAACAAGACTTCTCAGCTGAGCAGAAAGGCTTGTAGTTGTTAAACGGGCAAAAGTTTCGTGCATGATAGAAACTGTACGAATCTGTTCCTTTGAGAATTTGTCAGGACGCTTAAAATCGTATATTTTGATCTTGCGAGTATCATTTACCGGCTTAAAGTCTTCGGTTTCTGTATCACCGGAGCTTATAGCCATAAGCAACTGATCAATTTCGTCTTGCGACAGAACTTCGTTCATGCCCTTATCCCCTTGATGTTTTGCAAGTGCGTTATTGTTCCACTACTTCCAATGTTAAAAAACGGACATCTTTAATTTTAGATGTACTTAGAATATCATCATTTATTGAATTTCTTATTTCTATACGAAGCTTATCTTCGTTTTGCGGCCGCAGCTCAGATACTGTTTTTTCAGTAAAAAATCTGCGTAAAAAGTCTTTTATTTCAATCTGCCGTGATGTAATTTCTGTGGATGTTGCCTTATCGTCAATTTTATAACCCAAGACTACTTCCACCACGACACTTGCCGGCAGTGTGTCGCTTGTCTTCGTTCTAATAGAACCAAGAGAACTGTACCACGAAAGAACTTCACGCTTGCCGACATACTCGGCCGAAGAGGGAATTGCAGATTGAGCTGAATTATTTGATCCCATAATTTTCATGGTTATTACAACAACCGTAACGATGAGAAGAACCGCACCTACGGCAATACCAATCCACTTTAATAATGTAGGAAGTAGAGCACCAAGTCCTTTCGATTTTTTTTCTGGAGCAGAACCGCCTAGTTCACCATCATCCATACTTAAATTATCTTCATCAGCCATGTAAAACCTTCCTTGCAGTATATAATATCATTAAAAATGACCTTCGTCCAGAATTATAATATCTACGCGCCTATTATATGCTCTTCCTTCCGCGCTTTCATTCGAATACTTTGGTCTTGTGTCGGCATAACCGCCGATTGAAAACTGTTTTTCATCAGCACCGAAGTCCGATAAATAATGTAACACATTAACAGCCCGTGCTGCAGAAAGCTCCCAATTGCTCGGCCATTGATCAAGAGTAATGGGAGAGGAATCTGTATGACCCTCTATGCGGAACTTGCGCCCGGCAAGATCTGCAGAAGATAGAAACTGGGCAATTCTTAAAAGCGTTTCACGGGTCTCTTCTATATTAAGCTCTGCACTTCCTTCCTTAAAAAAAGAATCCGACGCAAGTGTAATAACCAAACCCCGCTCATCGCTTGTTAATGTAATCTTATTCGACTTTACATCCGGCGCAAAAAGGCTCACTGCCCTCTTTGCCGACTGTTTATAGTATTTCCTAAGTCGGAAAGACGGCCGGAAGCAAGAGACTGACCGCCTGCGCTCGGATCACCGTGAATAGAGGCTGTAAGAGCAGCCATTTGAACAGCATCTACTTCTGTCGGATTATAAAGCATAACAAAGAAGCAAAGCATGAGAGTTATCATATCTCCATAGGTTGTCAGCCACTCTTGTGACGCTTTTTTAGGCTCTTTTTTACCCATGTTCTAGTCCTTTAATACATCTGCTTCAATTGCTTTGCGTGATTTAGGATCAAGATAGGTAAGAAGCTTCATTGCAAGAATTCTTGGGTTATCGCCGGCCTGAATTGAAAGAACTCCTTCTATTATCATTTCCTTTGTTGCAACTTCTGTTGCGTTATGACCCGCAAGCTTTGTTGCAATCGGGGTGAAAATCCAGTTCGCCATCATTGAACCATACAAGGTTGTAATAAGAGCAACAGCCATGTTAGGTCCGAGCGATGATTTATCTTCAAGGTTATTCAACATACCAATAAGACCAATAACCGTACCCATCATTCCGTAACCAGGTGCTAGTCCTGCCCATGAAACAATAATATTAATCCAGTCCAAGTGTCTATTTTCAATTCTGTTAAGTTCATTCTGTAAAATAGATTTAATGACAACGCCATCGGTACCGTCAACAACAAGGCGCAATCCTGTTTTCATGAATTCGTCATCCAGATCCTCTAAGCCTTCTTCCAATGCAAGAATTCCCTCACGGCGGGCTTTTTCCGAGAGTGCAACCATATTCTGCACTAGAACTTTTTCATTAAAGTCGGGAATCTTAAATGTTCTGCCCATGATTCCGAAAATTTTCGTAATAACCGACATGGGATTTGCTATAAAAAGAGCAAAAAACGAACCTCCAATAACGAATATTGCAGATCCAAGATCCAAAATACCCATTATGGAACCGCCTGATGTTAAAACGGTCATTATAATTGCGGCAACCCCACCCACTAGTCCTATTATCGTCGCCAGATCCATCTATATTCCTCCATTAATCTTCGTTTCCGAATGAACCAATCTGTTTTCTATAAGCTATAATTTTCTGAATAATTTCTTCGGGACTATTTTTTATAACCAGTTTTTGCCCCGAAAGCATTACTAATGTAACATCAGGATTTTTTTCAATCCGCTCTATTTGATGCGGATTAATCCAATATGTTCTGCCGTCAAGGCGTGTAACTTCTATCATCCTTCTATTTTCTATGCTATTTCATTACCCGTCAAGTAGTTTGCATGAAAATAATACCTTTTTCGATGTAAAAAAAATCCTACTTTAAGTATCGGACATTTAGCTATGCGAGTTTACGTTTTTTACAGCACGAAAGGTGTATCTAACAAATATTTTACCATAAAGGTTGACAGTTTTAACATTTGGCAACTATCATAAGCATTGTACTATGATAGTTTTACCACGCCATCAGATTGTTGTCCGGATCGCAGCTACTCTATGCAGAATTTTAGCACGGGCAGTGTTCGGATACAAGGCTGAACCATACGGATCCGGAGAAAGGCCCTGCCTGGTGCTGTCAAATCACGTATCAATGCTTGATCCTGTCTTTGTAGGTCTGTCATTTAAATTTCCCCTGTATTATGTAGCAGCCGATGATGTATTTAAAAAACGCTTTTGGAGCCGTCTTCTTGTCTGGCTCATTTCTCCAATACCCAAAATTAAGGGAATGAGCGATTTAACAACGGTACGGGAGATGGTGAGTGCTGTAAAACAGGGAGGGAGCGTCTGCCTTTTTCCAAATGGAAATACAAGCTACTCAGGCGATGAACAGCACATCATGAAGGGTATTGGACGTCTTGTTAAGCTGCTTAAAATTACCCTTGTAATATATAATCTTGAAGGCTTATACGGAATTGATCCCCGCTGGGGCAATGGATTAAGAAAAGGAAGATCGCTCGGAAGAATACGCAAGGTTTTATCGTATGAAGAATATAAAGATATTCCCAATGACGATTTTGATGATCTTATACAAAATTTCTTATCAGTAAGTGCAAGAAAAGAGACATCTCTTCCACTTCGATATAAAAGCAGACATAAAGCTGAATATATGGAAAGAGCTTTTTTTCTTTGCCCTGACTGTCAAAGCACCGGAACACTCAGATCATCGGGCAATATTTTCAGCTGCAGTGCGTGCGGATACAGTCTTGAATACGGGGAAGATCTTACGTTCAAACTCCTAAGCGGTAATCGTGCGGTTAAGAATACTAAAGAATTCTATGATTATCAGGTTTCATATATGCAGAATCTTTGCGAAGACAACATAAAAGATTTACTGCCTATCTCATCGCAAAACGAAGTATTTGGTGAAGAAATTAAGGGAAGACCGAATTACATTCAGATGAAAAACGCATCTATAACGTTAACATGGAACGACTTTAGCATTTCAGACGGGGAAAAGACCATTGTATTCTCTCTCGATGAAATTCAGGGCTTTGCTGTTCATGGCAGGAACAAGATTCTTTTCTTTACCGGAAATTCATACTACTTTCTTCATGGAGAAAAAAGGCGGAATGCACTTCAATTTCTCTATTATTTTTATACTATAAAAAGGTTAAAAGGGAGGAATGAAGATGGATTTCTCGGAATCTAGTGTTTGGACCGGCTTTATTCAATTCGGCGTCTTATGTCTAATACTATTAGCGGCAAATACACTGCGCAGGTATGTGCCCTTTTTACGAAAATCACTGCTTCCCACAGCAGTAATCGGCGGTCTTATAGCGCTCGCCTTGCGCTCTGCAGGTTTAGACTCATTGTTCGATACACGGTTTCTTAATATGATAACCTATCATTTTATGGCAATAGGGTTTATAGCGCTCAGCCTGAAAACATCATACGGCAAGGGGGAGATGAAAAGACAGGCAAGCAAGGACGCTTTTAACAGCGGCCTGCTGATTGTAGGCAGTTACCTGCTTCAGGCGCTTATAGGCTTTTCCATAACCATTATACTTGCACTGACTTTTATGCCGGATTTGTTTAAAGCCTCGGGACTTCTTCTTCCGCTCGGATTCGGACAGGGACCAGGACAGGCAAATAACTGGGGCTACATCTATGAGAACACCCACTACACTGCAACCGAAAGTTTTACAGGCGGGCAGACATTCGGTATTACTATTGCTTCCATAGGATTTCTTTGCGCATGCATTCCCGGTGTTATCTATATGACATGGCTAAACAGTAAAAATATGTTTATAAGGGCAAAGGGATTTAAAAATGAAAGTGTATCGGATGAACTGGGAAATGAAGATGAAATTCCTCTTGCAGAGTCTATAGAT
>JAKJFV010000005.1:14957-18090 GCA_022704725.1 Spirochaetota bacterium | reverse complement strand
AATAAAGAGCTGCCTTTATAATATGAAGTTGTATGGCTGAATTGTGCATCATTCCAAAGAACTATGTCGGTAAACCCTGAGCTGTATTGAACAGCGATCGTCGGACCATTACCCGAAATACTGAGTGCACTGAGGTGTTCGAATGAAGTAGTTTCTGCAATTTCCTGTACTGAAACGCACAGAGCGGTAAACCACATTGATGCGGGGCTATTGTGGTCGAATCTCTGTCTTTTGTAGGCTAACACTGTTCCCGATTCATCGATGAGGGCTGTTTTAAGAGAAGAAGTTCCAATATCTGCACAAAGAACAGTTTTTTTTCTCTGTTCTGCAGTCATTGTTTTCATTAGTCTTTTTTTACAAGCTTTTCAATAATTGAACGGTTGTCGAGTAAATCGCTTAATGATTGATTGTGATGAACACGGGCAATGACATTCGCAAAAAGACCCGACACATTTGTATTAATATACCATTCACACTCAAGAAGCTCTTTATGAAATACTGCATTCGTACCAATAACCCGGTAAAAAAGTCCTTTTTCGTAAGCCTGGTTAAACTGTGAAATAGCATTTCCGGTAAAAAAGGGAAGACTTATGGCAGCAATAACCTTTGTTGCTCCCTGTTCTTTTAAAAACTCCATTGCTTTTAAAAGAGTGCCGCCGGTGCCAAGCATATCGTCTGCAAGGAATGCAACCTTTCCCTGAACATCGCCGAGTAGTTTTACTGCCTTTATATTTGTGTCGCGCGCATTTTGGGTAATAACAGAATAATCTCTTTCTTTGTAAAGCATCGCAAGCGGTTTTTTTAAGCCGGTTGCATAAAACTTATTGCGGTCAACAGCGCCGGTATCGGGCGAAACAACAACGAGATCATCGCCTTCGGGTGAAAGATTAACCAGTTTAGACAATTCTCTAATAATCTGATAACTTGCATGAAGATTTTCTATATGAGCCTTTGCAAAAGTATTTTCAATTTCCCGTGAATGAATGTCGAGGGTTATAATTCGTGAAACACCCATGTTTTCATAAATATGTCCCAGTAAACTTGCTGTTAAACCTTCACGGCCCTTTTTTTTGTGCTGGCGGCTGTAGGGGTACACCGGAAGAACGAGCGTTATGTCGTAAGCGCCGGCCTGACGCACTGCATCAATTGTTACAAGGAGGGAAATAAGGTGATCATTTACCGAAAGAACCTGCTTGTTTTTACCGCCGTTAAGACTTAATTCCTGATGATTTTCAACATCCTGGAAAATATAAACATCCTTACCGCGTATGCAGTCCTTAATTTCTGTTTTGAACTCGCCGTTCATAAAATAGGTAAATTCTGTGTCTACGAGAAATTCGGGAACGCGGTATTTTTCAACATTGCCGCGGACGCAAAGATCCGAGGTTTTTAAATCGTTGTAAAGGTTTATATCTTTTATGAGAGCATCTTTATCGATTTCGTAGCGTTTAGATATGACATCGCGTTTTAGATTAAAACGGTGTTTGTACATATGACGGAGGTGTACAATTACCTCTTGGGCAAAAGCCTCTCCGCCTGGACAGGCGACAACAGCAAGATTCGTTGGCTCTGAATATGGCATTCCTTAACCCCTGCGCGTTATTGAACTATATTATTTGTACCATTTTAGAAATTTACGGTCAAGGGGCGGATTATCTAGCATGCACTGGAAACTTTAAAGAGAATTTACATGACAGATGAAAGGAACAGTTCTACGGTGTGTTTGTAGTTTTCAGGATCAACTCTGCTTGATGTAGCATGGTTTGCGTAGGGTACCGTGAAGAGCTCCTTTTGTGAACTGCATGCATCATAGAGTGCGTAAACCATCCATAATGGAATAAAATTGTCATCTTCTCCGTGAATGAATAACACGGGAATGCTTATTTTTTTAACCTGTTCAAGGGTTGAGGCTTCTTCAAAAGAGTACCCCGCTGTTTGCTTTGATTTTCTGCTTACCTCTTTTAACAATTCTTCATTGTGAATGCGGTCCCATCTTTTCATAACATAGGAAACTTCATCATAGACAGAGGTAAAAGCACAGTCTGATATTACTGCTTTGACATTTTCCGGCAGTTTTTCTCCAGCGGTCATTAGGACTGTTGCTCCCCCCATGGAAATTCCGTGCATAACGATGCTGCAGTCTTCCCCCATCTCGCTGATAAGCCAGTCTATCCAGCGTGCATAATCAAGGCGGTCGAGCCAGCCGAACCCTATGTATTCTCCCTCTGATTTTCCATGAGCGCGCGCATCGCACATGAGAACAGAGTATCCGTATTCTTCTCGATAAACACGGGCAATTTCGCTCATGTCGTAGCCGCAGCCTGTGTAACCGTGTGCTAAGATAACCGCCTTATTGCTCTGCGGTGCGCGGACAAAGGATGCGCTGAGCCTCAGATTGTCATAGGATGTAATTTCTACGGTCTCATGCTCTGTGTTAAGTATCCAGTCATGACTCCAAAACATAACATTTTTTGCTTTAAGAGAGTCGGGGTTTCGGGGCTCTGTGCAGCTTGAAGTGGGTTTTCTTGCAGAGGCAAAATTAAAATAAAACTGCGATGTGCATGAGGTAAATTATCAGGGACACAAACAAGATGTTTTTTAAACTTTTCATATAACTCTCCGGATTTTCGGTAAAGGTCAAGTGCGGTCTAAAAATTGACCGTATCAGCATGGTAATAATAACAGTAAAGCAACTTGCAGGTAAAGACTGCCTCATACCGGGAATAAAAATGCTGTTGCTTGACTTTTTTTTATGGTATACTTGATGTGTGAAAGAAAAAACAAAAAAGACATGGATAATTCTCATTAATATTCTCATAGGAATCGCAGTTCTTGCTGGAATAACTGCCTTGTGTGTCGTGTACCAGAGACTTACCTCATCCGGAGATGCATTTAAAACCTATGTAAAGAGTCTGAGCGATTACAACAAAACACCGGTTTTAGTATTCAAACAAACCGATTTTTATAAATATCTTATCCGCGGAGTAAAAGATCCGGATTCTCCCCATTCCGACACTCTGCAGGTTTATTTAGTGAAGGGGACAGCAGACTTCGGCTTTGACCTGTCGCAAGTTTCTATTGATGAATCAAAGACGAACTATATAACCAGGTCTATAACGGCAGATTTTAAATC
>JAKJFV010000005.1:303-14947 GCA_022704725.1 Spirochaetota bacterium | reverse complement strand
TTGCTGATATTACCATCGCAGAGGACGATATTACTGAGGTTGAAACAATTCTTCCCCGGCCGTATACCGAAGAAGAAGCAGAGGAAAAGGCTTTAACAGCCGGAATTGTAGGAAGCGGACTCGGCGCTCTTCTTGGCGGCAGCGCCTTTTCCTTATTCGCCTTTGAACCGGTTTCAAAAATTACCGGAACTGCAGCAGGATCTGTGATCGGTGCAGCAGCAGGCGGCATCACTTCATATTTACTGACTAAAAACTTTTTGATGAATTATAAGAGTTCAGATAAAGCAGCAGCAGAACGGGAAAATCTGCTTAACTCTGCAAAACCTCTTATAGCGCTTGAATTACTGGGAAACAGCAGCGGTGTGAGCGATGAAAAGTCGCTTCGGGAATGGGAAAAGAGCCTTATACATGGTTTTGAGACCGATATACGCAATGCGGTAATTTCGTTCTTTAAGCAGTTCGGCTGGAAACATATAACGGTAAATATCAGTTATCCCTCTGTCTTCGATGGAATGGAAACTTCTTTTTCCACTGACGGTTTTCTTAATGATCAAATAAATGACGGGGAGGCTGAATAATGAAAAAGCTTGCCGGTTTTATATTGACACTTGGAATCTGCATCGTTATTGGAGCGGCTCTTTTTTTTACTTTTACAAGGCTTTCGAGCAGTACAAGAGATCTCATACTTTCTAAAATTCCTTTTTTCGGGAAAAAACAGCATATAACCTTTTCTACCAAGACAGCCGTACTGGACACCAAAAATCTTCTTACCTTAAAAACAGCTTCATTTGATATTGATTTTTTGGTGCATCTGGAAAATGATAAAGGCCGTTTTATTGCGCTGTATCCGTATCAGGTTACTGCCGGTATAGACCTGCGCTCGGCTGAAATTAAGACAGATAAAGACGGCGTGTATGCATCGCTTGAAGCTCCTCAAATATTGTCCTCGTCTTCTTCCGATGTTTCAAATGTGCTGGTTCTTAGAGATTCCCTCCCGGATGCTTTTCTTGACTACGATGCTTATTTTAAACCGGTAAAAAAAGCCTTTGAGCAAAAGGCTTATGATGAGGCTTTACAAAGCGGTATTCTTGAAAAGTGCAGGGCTCACGCTGAACGGTTTCTCGGTTCTTTTTTCCCGAATGATGCGCTTCATTTTTCCTATACTTCTTCAGAGGGTACTGCCTCTGTTTCACGCATAGAGGCTCAATCTATGCCGGTGTATTTTTCTATGAGCAGGGTATGGAGTAAAGAAAGTTCTGACTGGAATGTGTATTTTCCTCCTCATCTTTCGCGCGACGAACTGTATATTAGTCTTGAAACGGACGAAGAATTATCAAGTTCTACACCGGACAGACAGTCTTTTCCGGTTAAGCAAAAAATTCGGTTCGGCCGCATAAGTACAAGCGGAACCGGAACATTTTCTTCAATTACCGGCAGCGCAAAGAAAACAGCCGGAGAAAATGATCTGACAGCCGTGTTCTCCAATCCCCTCCAGAAAAATGATTCGAAGACCGTGCTGTTTGCCGACGAGAGAGGCTATTACCGCTCCGTCACGGCTTTTAAAGACGGAACAGCTGCCTACCTTCAAACTTCGGATGTTCAGGGTGAAATGCACAAGCAGGATTATTCTCCTCTTCTTTTCTATACAGCAATGAGTCTAAACTATGATTCATCTATTCAGGATCCAGGTAAAAAAATAAAGAATACACAGGGAAGTGCATACAGCGTCTTGTACGATAAGGCTAATACAGCGCTAGTGAAAAAAAACTATGCAGCAGTTAATCAGTATATATCGGTGCTGCGTTCGCAGGAGCCCTCTGATCCCGATATTATTATGCTCTCTTCTCTTAATGATTTTCTTTATAAGAATCTTTTTAATCCTACAGGGCTTGCCGGGTATGAGAACTTTGATGATCACCTGCAGGCTGCCCATAGTATAAAAACGAATGCTGTTTCAAAGCTTACAGAAGAAAACAGGCAGAAACTCATAGGAACGTATCTGCATGAAAAAAGATTAAAAGAATATTTTGAAGCATATTTTTTGAAATACCGTACAGAACTTGCGTTATCTGCAGAGGAAGAAGCTCTGTATACTGATGACTTAATTATGAGCGGTGCCGTTATTACAAGGGAGCTTTTCGGTTCACTGAACGACGAAAGACGAAAAACCTACCTGGAAAATATAATGCTGTTTAATGATGAAACGCAAAACATACACATAGAAAATGATGGCGGAGTTACCTATATTTTGTGCGGTTCTGCCTATGAAAAACTTTATACTCATAAAAACAGGGGACCCTCATACATACAAAAACAGCTTACCCGTACTGCATCTTCGCTCCATTCAAATGTAATTCTTATATTCCCCGAGAAAAAGCTGTTTACGGAGTTTTCCGCTATTGCATTTGAAAAAAACAGTCTGGTTCTTTTTAATAATATAACCTCGTCTCTTTTTGTGAATGAGCATATTCGTGTGCCCTATGCCTCCATCAGTTTTTATGGAGACAATTTTAAGCTGGGCAGTTTTGCCTACACTGATCCCCTTGTGCGCTCTGTCCTGTACCAGCTTCATCAGGTATATTCAAGAGAAGAATCCTATGCGCTCGATATTTCGCTCGACATAAGCGCTCAGCTTATTAAGATGGTCCGGGATGTAATGGAAAGACCGTCATTGTAAGTTATTTTTTGCGGTTATCGATTATTCTTTTGTATTTTTTCCCGTCCGGAACGCTCATAGTTTTAGGTTCAACAAACTGTACAGATATTTTAATCCCGAGGCTTTCCTGAATTTTATTTTCCAGCTGCTTTCTCAGCGACTCAACCTTGCTCAGCTGGTCTAAAAATGGATAGTCTGCAGATGCTTCTATTTGAACGCATACTGTTTCTGTTTCATCCTCGAGGGTATTGAGTTCTATTTTAAAATAGGGCTGAATGCCGGAGACCCCGATAATACACTGCTCAATTTGCGATGGAAATATATTCACTCCTTCCACAATGATCATATCATCGGTGCGTCCTGAAAGACGCGACATCTTAATACCTGTTCTGCCGCAGGGGCAGGGTTCTGTTATAAGACTTGCGATGTCGCCTGTTCTATAACGGATAAGAGGATACGCTTCTCTCGTAAGGCTTGTAAAAACAAGTTCTCCTTTTTCTCCCGGGGGGACTGGAGAAAGCGTTTTGGGGTCTATTACTTCGACAAGAAAGTGATCCTCGTTTATATGAAGCCCGTTTCGTTCTTCGCATTCAAAAGAAACACCCGGTCCGACAAGCTCTGTAATGCCGTAATTATCAAAGGCCTTAATTCCCAATCTCGATTCGATTTCTTCTCTCGTTTTCTCACTCCACGATTCAGCTCCGAAGATGCCGACTCGAAGAGCTAATTCGGCCAAGCTGAGAGACTGAGTATTAAGAGCATTAGCAATCTGGAGAGCATAGCTCGGTGTTCCTATAAGACAGCTGGTGCGGTAATCTTTCATGACCATGATCTGACGGGCAATAGTTTCGCCCGAAGAGGGAATTACAGTGGCGCCTATTTTTTCTGCACCATAATGAAAGCCCATGGCTGCAGTGCTTTGACCGTAGTGAAAGGAAATTTGAACAAAGTCATGGTTCGTAACTCCTGCTGCACTGTAGATGCGGGCTATAAGCTGTCTCCAAATGTGAATATCATTATGGGTGTATCCTACAACAAGAGGTTTGCCGGTTGTACCGGAAGTTGAGTGGAGGCGGACAGTGTCATGAAGGGGGACTGCAAACATTCCATACGGATAATTTTGTACAAGATCTTTTTTTGTTGTAAAAGGCAGTTTTTGTATGTCTTGTAAAGAATGAATTGACTCAATATCAACACCGCTGAGCATTTCTTTATAAAAACCTACATTGCGCCTGACACGCTGGAGTACCGACTGGAGCCGCTCCAGCTGAAGCTGTTCCAGATCGCTTCGTTCCATTTTTTCATTAACCGGATCATATATCATACAAATCTCCTTAAAAAAGTTTAAAAGGTCTTTCGTCTTTTTCCTGCTAGTCCGCTATAGAACTATATTCTTTTCCTAGGTAAGCTCTCTGCACATCATTATTCTGCAGCAGTTCACTGCTTGTGCCTGAAAACAACAGACTGCCGTTTTCCATGACATAGCCGCGGTCTGCAATTTTAAGTATAGCCCGGGCATTTTGTTCTACAACTAAAATTGTCTTTCCTTCCTGCTTAAGTTTATGAAGTGCCTCAAAGATTCCCTTAATAACAAGGGGTGCAAGTCCCATGGAAGGTTCATCGAGCATTATAAGTGAGGGATTCGACATTAAGGCTCTTCCGATTGCCAGCATCTGCTGCTCTCCGCCGGAGAGGGAGCCTGCTGTCTGGGTTTCTCTTTCCCGAAGGCGGGGAAAAAGAGAAAAGACTGAATCAAGACGGTTTAAAATACTCTGCTTTTTTTCTTTTGCGAAATTGGAGTAGGCTCCGAGTATAAGGTTTTCTTTTACAGACATTGAAGAAAAAAGAGCTCTTCCTTCGGGAACCAATGCACAGCCCAGGGAAGCAAGCCTGCTGCATCTGTTTTGAGCGAGTGTTTTGCCGCTGAGTATGACTTCGCCTTCATCGGGTTTTACTAGCCCTGCAATCGAGTTTAATAGCGTTGTCTTTCCGGCTCCATTTGCACCAATAATTGCAACAATTTCTCCCTTTGCAACATGAAGTGAAAGGTTCTTGAGTACCGGTCTGCCGGAATATCCGGAAACAATATTACGGACTTTAAGCATTGTCATCTCCAAGGTATATGCGAATAACTTCTTCATTTTTTTGAATATCGCAGGGTTTTCCTTCTGCAATTTTTTTACCAAAGTTTAATACGGTAATAGTGTCCGATATTTCCATAACGAGGCTCATATCGTGTTCAACAAGAAGTGTGCTTAATCCGCGGTTTTTTAAAACTGATATTTTAGCGGTTAGTTCTTCTGTTTCCTTCATGTTTAATCCCGAGGCCGGTTCATCCAGGAGAAGGAGGGAGGGCCGGGCGACAAGTGCGCGGGCAAGTTCTATCATTCTCTGGCTGCCGAAGGGAAGACTGCCTGCTTCCTCAAGTGCAAACTGTTCCAGCCCGACATCTTTTAGAGCTCTTAAGGCTTCTTCTCTCATGTATACTTCTTCATTGCGGGACTTTGGCGAAACCATCATTCCTCCCAAAAAACCGGAAGATGTTTTTGTGTGCATTCCGAGCATAACATTTTCAATAACACTCATACGTTCAGAAAGTTTAACAGCCTGAAAGGTTCTAAAAATTCCGCGGTATGCAATCTCATAACTCTCCAAAGATGTAATATCATTGTTGAGAAAGTGAATAGATCCGCAATCGCTTTGAATGCTTCCGGCAATAAGGTTAAAGAGCGTCGTTTTGCCGGCGCCGTTCGGCCCTATAACGGAATGAATGGTGTTCTGCTCCATTTCAAAGGAAACAGCATCAACAGCCCGCAAGCCCCCGAAATTTTTACTAAGACCTTGTATAGACAAAAAACCGCTCATGTTTTTGATTTCCTTTGTACAAATCTTTTACTTATCCATGACGGGATGGACAATTTAAAACCTTCCGGTGCCAGCATCATTACAGCTACCAAAATTACTCCGAAAACAGCATCGTCATACACGCCGAAGACGCCGCGGAGAGAAAGAAAGTTTAAAATAATACCTGCAGCGAGTGTTCCCGCCACATTTGAAATACCGCCGACTGCGACAATCGATAAATACCGTATTGATTTTAAAGGCGCCGCTTCTCCGGGACCTATACTTCCGTTGTAGTGGGTTAGGAGGCTGCCTGCAGCGGCAGCGCAAACGGCTGCAATAATAAACGTTATAAGCTTTGTACGGGCTGTGTTAACACCCATTGCAGAAGCTGCATCTTCACTTTCATGAATGGCTCTCAGCGCCCTTCCGCTTCTGGATGAAAGAAGATTTGTAAGCAGAAAAAGAAATAATATAATTAGAAAGCCTGGCGGCTCTGCCTCCGGTAATACATATAGAGGCGAACAGGGGAAAATCGGGTACATTCGAAATACCGTCGGCTCCTCCAAGAGAAGGAATTCCCCTCACAAGTTTTTCGATTATTACACCGAATCCCAGTGTCGCCATCGCTAAATAGTGGCCTTTTAACTTAAGAACCGGTATGCCAATAACAAAGGCAATGAGAGCTGCACTGATAATTGCAACAATAAAAGCAAGGCGGGGATCAAGACCGGTATTGGACAGGATTGCAGAAGTGTATCCGCCTATTGCGAAAAAACCCGCCTGTCCGAGTGATATTTGTCCTGCATAACCGAGCAGCAGGCAAAGCCCGAGCGCGGCAAGGGCATAATAGGCAGACATCGTTAATTGTGTCAGATAAAAGTTTTTACCCGAAAGCGATGTAATAAGCGGAATAAGAACTGCTAAGCCTAGAAAAATGATCAGAGACGTATACTTTTTCATTTATTGCTATCCTTTTTTCTTTTTTTTAATGGTGTTCCAAAAAGACCCGAGGGTCTAAGGAATAGTACAATTAAAAGCAGCAGTATGGAGACAATATCTTTAAATGCTTCAGGAAAGACGACAATTGAAAAGGACTCAATTATTCCGAGCAGAAAACCTGCCGCAGCCGCAGCTCCGGAGCTTCCAAGTCCGCCAAAGACTGCAACTGTGAATCCTTTTATGGAAAGGGCAGTTCCAATGGCGTAGTGAGTCTGAGTGAGTGGCGCGGTTACTGATCCTGCAAGGGCGCCAATACCTGCAGCGAGAATAAAGGAAAACGTAACCATTGTAGAAGCCGGTATTCCGCAGATTAATGCGCCGGTTTTTGAGCAGGCGCAGGCTCTCATAGCCTGACCCTTGAGGGTGAATTTATAGAAAAAGGAAAGAAAAAGAAAAATAAGAAAGGCTGTGGTGATTATCCATAATAATTGGGGAGAAAAAGAAGCGCCGGCTACGGTGATGGATGAAGTTTCATTTCCGGTAAAAAAGGGTACTGTCTGTACCTGTTCTCCCCATATTGTAAGTGCTGTTTCACGCAGAAGAATGGAAATACCGATGGTCATAATCGTCATCTGCATCTCGGGTGTCTTTTTTAACTTTTTTTTTGCAAGTCTTCCAATATTGCGTATGAGTACAAGTTCAATAAACCCGCCTATTACAGCAGTTATGAGTACTGCCGCCAGCAGAGCAAGGGGCAGACTCATGATTTTTGAAAAACTATGGGTAATCATGCCCCCGAGCATAACAAATTCGCCCTGAGCGAAATTTATTATGCCGGTTGCGTTATAGACAATATTGAAACCCAGCGCAATTACTGCATAAATACTGCCGTAGATGAGACCCGAGATAATATACTGGATTACAATATCGCTTGTCATTTTGTTCCGTACAATGCAAATTTGCCGTTTTTAACTGTCAGCATAACAATAGAATCCATGCCGAGCCCGTTGTGATCTGTTTTACTCATGGTAAAAATACCTGCTGTTCCAGGAAGATTTGCGATTTTTTCCAGCGCTGCTGCAATTTTTACAGGGTCTGAACTTTTTGCCTGTGAAATTGCAGTTGTGAGGAGTAGAATTGCATCGTAGGCATGACCGCCGAACGTGGAGGCATCTTCTTTATATTTTGTCTTGTAGTCTGTGCTGTACTTCTGCAGAAGAGCTTTTTGAGAATCGGAATCCGGCAGCAGGTCTGCAACAAGGAGTTTACCGCAGGGGAAAATAATTCCATCTGCAGCATCGCCTGCGGCCTCAACATATTTAATATTGCCGAAACCATGGCTTTGATACAGAGGTATGGTTAAATTCATCTGCTTCATGTTTTTTGCTATAATAGATTGTGCAGGTTCAATGGACCAGTTTATGACAGCCTGTGCCCCTGATCCTTTTACCTTTGTAAGCAATGATGAAAGATCTGTAGCAGCAGCATCATAGGACTCCGAAAGGACAACTGTAATACCAAAGTCATTTGCATATTTTTCAAGCTGGGTTTTTCCGCCTGCACCGAAGCCTGTATTTGAAGAAACAACTGCAAGTTTTGTTATGCCGTTGTCTTTCATAGTCTGATACGCCCATTTAACAACGTAGCTGTCTTTTTGAGGTGTTTTAAAAACAAAGGGAAGAACCGGTTCAACAATAGTTTCTGCAGCAGCGCAGGAAATAAGAGGAACCTTTGATTTATTGCAGTAATCTTTTATTGCAAGAGACTCCCCCGATGTTGTCGGACCGATGATTGCAACAACCTCATGCTCATCAATGAGCTGTTTAGCAAAAGATAGAGCCTTTTCAGAAGAACCGGCCGAGTCTTTAACAATAAGTTCAATTTTATTGCCGTTAATGCCGCCTGCTTTATTCAGGTTTTCCACAAAAAGTTTCGCTGTTTTTTCTTCCGGGGCGCCAAGATAGGACGCCGGACCAGTTACTGCAAAGATAGCTCCGATTTTTATCGTAGCTGCAAATACACCTGTTCCTGCTGTAATAAGCAGAAACGCCGCAGCGGCCTGCCATTTCCTGCAGCCGTTTTTTTTACCAATTTGAATCATCCTGTTCCTCCTGATTCCATGCATGTTTAAAATTTTCAATACATGCCGTCTTTTAAAACTTTCAAATAAAACTTCCATTCATTCAAATACTTTTCTTTACATTCATTTTTCTCGCCTCCGCTGACTACACTTTCCTGAAACACATTTCTGGTTTTTATTAAAAGCCATTTTAGTAAATTTAATACCTGATCCTTGTGAAATTTCGCAGATGAAAAATCTGACGATTCATAGAGTTTAAGAAAATAAGAGTCAAAAACATCCAGTACATAATTTCTTATGCCCGCCTCTCCCACCTGAGAAGAGGCTACAATAAATGAAATAATTTCCGGTGATTGAATGTAAAAATCAACAGCGATGGAAGAGATGGATCGTGTCCTCTCAAGAGGATCTTTTGGAAAGTCTGCATCTGCCGGTTTTTTGTTTTGAATATAGGTGAATAACTCTTCGTATGCGTAGTTTAAAATGAAGGTGAACAAGTCTTTTTTTGACTCAATATATTCATACAATCCGCCTTTTGAAATCCCAGCTCTGCTTATTACTGCGTCGAGGCTTGTTTTTTCATAGCCGGAAGAGGCAAATTCTGTGAGAGCTGCATCTATTACACGTCTTTTTTTATCTTCTGATATATTAAAAAAGGTCTCTTTCACGCCTTTGTATCTCCATATAGTAATAACGACTGGTCAGTCGGTTTTATCAGCATAAGGGGTAATATACAGTTTGTCAATTAAAAAAATGCATTATAATTAAATAAATTCAGTATTAGTTAAATGTTGACAAGAAAACAGCAAGGTTATACAGTTGATAAATGGATTTTACAAAGATAATTGATACCCACACTCATATCTTTCCCGATACCCTTGCTCCCAGGGCTATAGCTTCATTGGCCGAGCACTCAGGCGATTATAAACCGCATACAGAGGGAACTTTGAATTCGCTTCTCACTTCCATGGATGAGGCGGGTATACACACTTCGTGGATTGCCAATATTGCAACAAAACCCTCTCAGACCTCCTCAATTATTGCCTGGTCAAAAGAAATTGCAGGTGAACGAATTTTTCCCCTCGGATCGGTGTATCCGTATAGTGACACCTGGGAAAAGGATATAGATGATTTGTTTAATGCGGGGATTAGAGCGGTAAAACTCCATCCCCTCTACCAGCATTTTTATGCAGATGCTCCTGATTTGTATGATTTTTTCTCTATGCTTGAAAAAAAAGGTATTATGACAGTACTTCACGCGGGCTATGATATAGGTTTCGGCAAGGCTGATAATGCCCATCCGTCAAGAATACGGACTCTTGTTGAGCGGCATCCTTCTCTAACTCTCGTTGCAGCACATCTTGGAGGCTGGGATGCATGGAAAGACGTTCTGCCCTGCCTTGCAGGTTCTTCCTGTTATTTTGATACATCATTTTCTCATGAAACCGATAAATCCCTGCTGGAATCGATTATGGAAAAACACGGCATTGACCGGCTGGTTTTCGGGAGTGATTCTCCCTGGCTTAATCAAAAACAGCAGGTTCTGTTCATTAAATCTTTGGGACTGTCCGAAGCCGATGAGCAGAAGATATTTTTTAAAAATGCTTCAAATCTTCAATCAAGGTACAGTTTATTGGCGAAAAAAAATTAACAAAGTAAAAATAAAATTAAAATATATAGCTTATACAGACATTTTTTTTATTTTTCGTTGACTTTAAACTGATAATTATGTATCCATATAGAATGGTAGAAAAACGAAAAGAGTTGATGATCGGAGGGGTTATCAAAAAGATTGAAATTCTGCTTACTGCTAAAAGCAATAGGTACCTGCAGAAGTTCAATATAACGTGGTCTCAGGCTCAAATACTGAAGTATCTGGCTATGCATGCAAAGGCAACCAATACGAAAATCGGTGAACCGACAGATGTTTTTCAAAAGGATCTTGAGGAATTTTTCGGGCTTTCGAATCCAACTGTAACAGGGCTTTTGAACCGGCTTGAGGCAAAGGATCTTGTAAAACGCGATATCTTTGCACAAGACAGGCGGTGGAAGAGGCTCATTCTTACTCAAAAGGGTTATGAGATTCAAGAGAAATCTTTTGACGGCTTTGTTAAAATGGAGTCAGAGCTCCTTGAGACTTTTTCAAAAGACGAAAGAGAGATTTTTATTAAATGTCTAAATTCCCTGTACGAATCTCTTTCAAGAGAAAAAAATTTTACTTTTTAAGCCTGTATAGCAGTATGTCATTTTTATATTATTTACACTTGTACAGCAGCGGTTTACGATGAATTCTCCTAATGAAAAACGCATTGCACTGTTTGAGACAATTCCTGTTCCTAAAGCAGTGCTGACCCTTGCTCTTCCAACGGTTATGGGTATGATGGTTTCGGTTGTCTATAATATGGTCGACACCTTTTTTGTCGGTCAAACCGGAGATCCTAATCAAGTTGCAGCCGTTTCCCTCACAATGCCCTTATTTTTACTTCTTATGGCAATAGGAAATATTTTCGGCATAGGAGGCGGCGCTCATATATCGCGTCTTCTTGGACAGAGAAAATATGATGAAGTAAAAAAAGTCTCATCGACTTGTTTATATACAGCTTCGGCCTTCGGTTTTGCGGCAATGCTCTTTTTTCTCATTTTTATGCCCGGAATATTGAAGATTGCCGGTACAAGCGGACAAACCTATGGTTTTGCCAAGGACTACTTATTCTATATAGCACTTGGCGCTCCTCTTGTTGTTTTATCTGTTGCCCTTGGCCAGATAGTACGATCAGAGGGTGCTGCAAAAGAATCGATGCGCGGTATGATGGCAGGTACGATTGTAAATATCATACTTGATCCAATAATGATCCTCTGGCTTAAGATGGGTGTTTCGGGCGCTGCTATTGCTACGATAATCGGCAATGCGGTATCTGTTCTCTTTTATCTTTTACATATGTTAAAGTCGCACAGTCTATTAAGTCTAAGCCCTAAGCATATTGAAATTCAGTCACGTATTCTTGCCCCTGTCTTTGCAATTGGAATTCCGGTTTCAATAGGAAATATTCTCATGAGTATTTCCAATGTTGTTCTTAACAATTTTGTAGCTTCCTACGGCGACACTGTGGTTGCCGGTATGGGAATTTCGGGGCGCCTGTTCACCATTGCAATAATGCTTTTTATAGGAATAGGGCAGGGAATTCAGCCGTTAATCGGTTATAATTTTGCCAGTAAAAATTATGCACGTATGAATAAAACCATCGTTTTTTCATCGGCTGTTTGTGTAATCTGCGGAATTATTCTGTTAACTCTAACTATGCTGTTTAGAGAGAAGGTTGTTGCCTTGTTTATAGACAACGATGAGGTTGTTAAGTACGGCGCAATGATTATTAGAGCGCAGATGCTTTCATCTCCCGTTCTCGGTCTTATGTTTATTTTCCTTAATACCTTCCAGGCTTTGGGAAAGGCGCTGCCGTCTTTAATCCTGACTATATCGAGGCAGGGTTTTGTGTTTATTCCGGTGCTTTTTATAAGCAATTCTTTGTTCGGTCTTCAAGGAATAATTTATGCGCAGCCCTCTGCCGACATATTTTCAACGGTTTTAGCTGCGGTCATGTACCTGATAATTTTTAGATCTATAAAAAAATTGCAAAAACCTATTGCATAGTTTTTTTTGACATGCTATAGTCCGTTTATTACCAACGGCAAAGGCGCTGCGGATATTCCCCGGCTTCTTTGCCTTTTTTATTTTAAACAGCATGAGGAGGATCTGCAGCAAGCCTGCCTTGAATATGGAGGTTTGTTATGGATCTTACTATGATCACGCTTGCAGACAACTTGTGGGTCATTATTTGCGCAGCTTTGGTGTTTTTTATGCAGCCCGGATTCTCGATGGTTGAGTCGGGAATGACACGGGAAAAAAACAGCATTAACGTTGCAATTAAAAATTTAACCGACATCGGTCTTTCTTCTGTTATGTACTGGATTTGCGGTTTTGCCTTTATGTTCGGCTCTTCAAAGGCCGGATTTATTGGGTTAAGTCACTTTTTCCCCGGTTTTACCGGAGAGGATCACTATAATCTTGCAGTTTTTCTGTTATTCCAAATGATGTTTTGTTCCACATCTGCAACCATAGTATCGGGAGCCGTTGCCGAACGTATGAAATACTCCAGCTATATAGTTACGACCATTCTCATATCTTCGGTAATTTATCCGGTTTTCGGACACTGGGCATGGGGCGGTCTTCAGGGGGCATCAATCTCATCCGGAACAGGATGGCTGAGCGCTCTGGGTTTTGTCGACTTTGCAGGTTCTACAGTAGTACACTCTGTAGGCGGCTATGTCGGTCTTGCAGGAATTATTATTTTGGGATCGAGAAAGGGCCGGTTTACAAAAGATGGAAAGTCGAACGAAATTCAGGGCTCAAACATTCCTCTTGCAGTTGCAGGCGTATTTATTTTATGGTTCGGCTGGATAGGCTTTAACGGAGGATCGACTCTTGCCTTCAACGGTCAGGTTCCCGGCATTATCTTAAACACCTGTCTTGCATCCGCTTCCGGTTTAATTTTTTCACTTGCCTTAGGCTGGATTATGACGGGCATTCCAAATGTAAACTTTGTTCTTAACGGAAGTCTTGCGGGTCTTGTTGCAATTACGGCCGGCTGTCATGCAGTGAGCCCTGCAGAAGCAATTATTATTGGCGCTGTAGGCGGTGCCGTTATGCTTTTCTGTACAAAACTGCTTGATGCATTAAAACTCGATGATGCTGTCGGTGCAATCCCTGTTCACCTTGCAGCCGGAATCTGGGGAACCTTAGCGGTCGGAATTTTCGGAGATCCTGCAATTCTTATGACAGATCCTGTAATGGGAAGTCAGTTTCTTGCACAGCTCATAGGTGTTGCATCGTGCGGTGTATGGGCTTTTGGGCTTGCCTTTATCAGTTTGAAAATTGTAAATGCAATTCATCCAATGAGAGTAAGTTCAGTCGATGAGGATGCAGGGCTCAATATTGCAGAGCACGGCGCTTCTACTCAGATATTTGATCTGTATTCAAAGATGGAAAGTCAGGCGGAAACCGGAGATCTTTCTGTCCGTCTGCCTGAGGATCATTTTACCGAAATTGGTCAAATAGCACATTTATACAACAAGGTTATGGACAATCTTGAGGGATCGACGATTGCAAAAAGCGAGTATGATGAAATTCTTACTAATGTATCTGACGGCTTATTGCTGATTAATGAAGACTGTACTGTCTGTCCCAATTATTCGGCTGCAGCAGAACGTCTTTTGTGCTGCAGGGATTTAGAGGGAAGAAGCTTCCTTCTGTTAATGTCCCGCTTTTTGGGAGAGCAGAAGCTTAAAGGCTTACAGGAATTTTTACCGGTTCTTTTTAACATGAACTATAAAAACGGTTCACTAGACCGATTAAATCCTCTGGGTACCATTGATGTTGCTGTTCATAGAAAGGTTCCGGGAACGGACACTGTATTTACCGAAAGAAGAAAGCTTTCCTTTATTTTTAAGCGTATTTATGATAAACATAAAACAAAAATTCTTCACAGTATGGTTATTATAAAAGAAATAAAGGAGTGTAAGACGAGCGCCTAACTGGACATCCGTATACCATCTTTAGTATACTAATGGCAAGATCGCTTAGTGTTTTTAAGCGGTCTTTACTTCTTTTTTTGGAGGCATATATGTCAATTCAGCGTAATACAGCGGCTGTGCGCTCTGTTTCAGCTTCACTCCTGCAGTCTATTATACTAACAATTCTCTTTACTGCACTGGGAGTCTCGCTTCCGGTAATTTTTCACCGTCTGGGAATTGCAGCAGTTAGTTTTTCACCAATGCACTATCCGGTGCTGCTTTCATCACTTATTCTAGGACCTGTTTCCGGTGTTATTGTCGGAATTTTTTCTGTGCTTTTTTCCATGATGCTCACAGGAATGCCGGTACTTTTTCCAACCGGCATCGCTATGCTTTTTGAGTTAGCTGCCTACGGACTTCTCTCTTCTCTGGTTCAGTCAGCACTTTTTTCACAGAAAAAAAATTATCTCTCCTTTCTTGTGAGTCTTTTAATTGCGATGATTGCCGGCCGTTTTGTTCATGGTCTGGTGCAGTTTATTCTTGCTTCATTTACTTCA
>JAKJFV010000005.1:0-259 GCA_022704725.1 Spirochaetota bacterium | reverse complement strand
TCTGGAACGGTTGTTTTGCCCTAAGTTTCCCCGGTATTGTTCTGCAGATTGCACTTCTTCCCATTCTTGCATCAGCGGTTTCTAAGTCCGGTCTGCTCAAAGATAAAAATAAGTAGGGTACGGTACGAGTAATAATTATACAAGAAGCTCTTTGAGTTTTTTTGCATTAACAGCGGCTGCGCCTCCGGGATGATTATTAAAAAAAATCTGAACGAGGCGCGCTTTTGTTTTTAAATACTTTACAACAGGAATGGTGTTT
>JAKJFV010000059.1 GCA_022704725.1 Spirochaetota bacterium | reverse complement strand
ATAAAACTTCTTCCAAAGAGTAAAGAAATCCGTTATTTTCATTTTGCATTTTTATCATTTCTTGTATTGATGGGAGTAGCATTTATGGCTTCAATTTGGTGTGAATGGTTTTGTCCTTTCAAATTGGTAACTGAGTTCTCGCCCATTGTAGATATTCCAAGTCTTATTGCAACGTTCACCTTTATGTCGGTTTTCCTGATATTCATAGTGATTCTCCCGATACTTACAAAAAAAAGAACTCAGTGCAGCATGCTTTGCCCCTTCGGTGCTATGCAGTCCCTTCTCAATCCTGTGAGTATATACCGTGTTGTTATAGATACTGATAAATGTATTTCATGTATGAAGTGCGCCGCTGTATGTCCCTTTAGTGCAATTGATACTGATACTATAACAGGAAAAAAAGGGAAGCCGGAATTAACATGTGCTAAATGCGGTGCATGCATGGATGTTTGTCCTCAAAAAGCAATATCAATGAAATTCAGTTTTTCCAAAATTTTGGAAAAAAAATGCGGAGTTGATACTCAAAACCCTGATAATAAAATTGTAAAGTTTTTTATAGAACTTTTAAATCCGAAATATGTATTTATGTTCAGTGCATTCACTTTTGGTGTTATTATTTCAAGCTCGCTTTCGACTGATGGAATACGAAGACTTATATCGGGTTTATTAAGTGCGCTGCAGCTTGGAGGCAACTAAATGAAAAAGATTATTCAAAGAATATTTTTTATTTCAGTATCATTAGCTGTTTTTATTATTTTCCCAATAGGAATAATTCACAGTTTTCAGTACGGAGACTACTTACAGCAAAAGCTCAATTCTGTTCTTAAGTTGAAGGTTTACGAACCGTATACCGGCGGGAAAACAGCTGCTGCCGTTTTTGATCCTCTTCATGATGACTATGGTTCCGGCACGGCGGTGTATCCGGCGAATTCTTTTTACTCAGAAGGAAATTTAGATTTGGTACTTTACACTGTTCATGAACCCGTCTACCATGCCCCATGTATGGGAGTACCGGAATACTGGCAGATGGATCTTGAGTTTAGAACAGGTTTTAAAGATGAAGAAAAACCTGTTCTAAATAGAACCATTTTTATATACATCGATACTGATAATGCAGCCGGGGGATCATTGAATACGCTTTTTGAACAGGGTGAAAATATACGTTTCAATCCTGAACATCCATGGGATTATGCAATAGCAGCTTTTGGAAATGAGGGATGGGTATATAATTCCAAAGGTGAAGAGATTGATAAACTCGAAGTTGTATATTCAACCACCGGTAAAAAAGTATTTATCCGTGTGCCGCTGACGAAAAAAGTAATGCAGAAAATATACACAGTAAAAGAATCATTTCATTACGTGCTTACAGGTGCTTATTCTCAGCTTGATCAGTCGCACCTCCTTCCAATTTCAAAAAGAAAATCCCGGACATCAGGCGGCGGTTCAATAAGTACATTAATGCCGAAAGTATATGATGTTTTGTATGACGGTGATCAATCCGGAATGCTTTCATCATGGAATGAGGATACCTTTGAATTTGCGCAGATTAATCCTGTTAGTGTAGATATGAAGCTGGAAAATAAAGCAGAAGTATCAGTGTCGAAAACAAAAATTGAAGAAATTCAAAAAGAGCTCAATGGTTTACAGGAACAGTATCCTGCTTATCTCGCTGATAAAAAAGCTGTTCTTGAAAATGAAACTCCTTCTACAAAAACAAAGCTGGAACTTGCTCTTATAGCTTTGAATATGGGCGACAGAGAATTATCAGAAAAAATGATAACAGAACTGTTAAGTGCTGATGCTGATAATCCATCATATATTGCGTATATGGGTGCTTTGGAAAGCAGAAAGGGGGCAAATGCTTCTGTTCTTGCTGCGGTAGAAGCGGTGAATAAGGGTTATGCATTACTCGACAAGGCTGTACAGCTTACAGAAGGAATCCTGGAAAAAGTTAAAAACGGTACTGCAGAAGAAGATGAGATTGGGCAACGATATAATGCACTTCTTAATAGAGGCGGTACTTCTCAATCGGTTCCTAATGATGTTTTCTTTAAAGCTGCTCAAGGGTCACAAGATTATTTAGAAGCAGCAGAAATCGCAATTATTGATAATAACTTACTAATGGCAGCACGATGCTATTATGATGCATCTATCTGTTATTCTCTTGATAATAAAAAAAGCGATGCTGTAATCTGGAAACGGGAATCTGCGCGTATCATTCAGAAAATGCAGGATGTAGACAGCCTTAACCTTGAAGATAAGATTAATTATGTATCACTTCAATTGGAGCTCTATAAAGAGGGATATTTAAAGTAGAAAACTAAGAAGCTCAAGCAAAGCTGAAGAAGCAGATTTCGGGTAAAACAAAGAAGCATAAGAATTCAGGAGTAAAGAATAGACAGATAAATTCATCTGTGAGCTTACTGTACCTGTGGTTCTCCCTTTCTTCACCTTAATTAATCACTGTAAATAATCTTTGGAATAAGAAAGATCACATAGAACCATTTACGATGATTATTGGTATTCCTCGGCTTGTTCGACGATAGGCATTGTGAATCAAGATAAGGAAGAAATACAGATTGCTTCGCAACCACAGATTATCGGGTAGAGCTGAAGAAGCAGATAGAAGAGAAAACCGCAGGCACTTTAAGTTCTGCGAACTTAGCGCCTTAGCGTGAGCCTCTTCCATGCTCCCTGTTTTGCCCTTTGATGATCGGCAAGGAGGCCGCCGGAGCTTGTTATGACGACTGGCGAGTTTTGCAATGCAAAACTCGGGAAGGTAAGAAGGCATGGATGCATTCTTACCGGCTGTTTGCGAAGCAACTGCGGCGCCGAAGGCGTCTGTGTGCGCACAGCGCCCGCGGTTTCCTAATCTGCATCCTCTTAAAGCTCGAAGAGTTTACTTATTTGCGGATAGATCCTATCTCCTCTAGAACCTGATATTCATAATTGTTATATCATCGGGGAGCATGCTGTGCTCTATCCATTTTGCAACTGTGTCTGCTGCAAAAGTGCTTAGGGCATCGGGTTCTTTAGTATAGTAATCAAGAAAAAATTTCTTGGTGTTGTCTTCATCGTATCGAGTACCTTCATCATTCTGCATATCAGTCAAACCGTCGGAATACATATTAATATGAATCCCGCTGCTTACAGCCAATTTGTAGCCGCCTTTTCCGGATGTTTTTAATGCGTCGCTTACTGCTCCCATACCGAATGGAGGAAGCGTCGGTGTGAGGGTTGCAAGCTTTATTTTATTCCCGTCGCTTTTCATTAATGCATACACATCGGTATGTCCGCAATTTAAAATCGTTATTTCATTCAATGCAGTATCAACGTAGCACAGGGCTCCGGTTATAAAGTTGCCGACTGGTACTATTGACTGAAGGTAGGAATCAAGCATAGATGTAATTTTTAACGCACTGGTTTCTGCATGGCTAAAACGTTTTAATGTTGCAAAAAAAGAACCGATCGTAACCGTGAGCAGGGCTGCAGATACATTTTTCCCTGACACATCAAATACTCCTGTAATATATGCAGCATCAGTAAGCTTTTGTGCAGCATAAAAATCTCCTCCTACAGGATTTGCCATTTTATTCCAAATAGATGTTTTAAACGGAAAATCTTTAACATCCTCATTTTTAGGGAGCATGTACTGCTGAATTATTTCTGCTTTTTCAAGATCATGCGAGCGTAATTCCTCGATTTTCGACCGTATGTCCTCGAGCCCTGCGATACCGTAAAAGCTTCGATTATTCATAAGAACAATAAAATGCTTAACTCCATATTCTTTCGAAATTCCGGTTACCTTGGATAGCACCTTTTCCATAAAGTCTCTTGAGCTTAGGGTTAAGGGAACTCTCTTTACATATTCTCCGCAGTTTTTTGCAAGAAACCTCTTAAAAGCTGAGCTTGTTAATTCTTTTACCTGCTTTCTGTCAATTATTCCTATAACACTGTTGTTTTCTTCTATAGGAACTGCTTCCAAGTCGGGCTGTTGGTCAAATAAATCAACTAGTGTCTCAAGAGGATTTTGGTCGCTTACCGGTTCTATACACTTTGTTATAGAGCCTATTTGTCGTTCATTGAAAGTATTCTCAAACCCTGTTTTTTTTAGTTCTATTTGTGAGATTTTTTGCGCAATAATGTCATCCGTAAAAAAAGATTCATCAATGTGTTCTTCCATATGCTAACCCCCGAAAGCTTTCCTTGTAATCGTAAGCCATAAATTCGGCAAAGTCAACCTTGATTAGAAAGATATGAGTTTCGAAGGTGGGTACATAAAGGCGCAAAGCCGGGAAGAGGAATAAAATCCGCAGATTTCAAAGATGGGAGGGTAGATCTAAAGAAGAGTAAGAATTTTAAACCACAGACCACACAGACGCCTTCGGCGGCACGGAGGACACAGATGTTAGGGTAGAGATGAAAAAGCAGGAAATGAAAAGAATTAAGTTAGCCTCTAGTCAATCATCAAAAAATTAAAGAAGTACATTATAAAATTTCAAAAAAGTCATCTGTGTGTACATAAAGCTTGGAGAGCTCTTCGAGCTTTATGTACTTGTGGTTCTTCAATTTTTCATTACAACTAAGCACATTGAAATAGGTTTGGAAACAAAAATAAGCACATAGAATGATAGAATATGCTCATTGTTATTCCCCATCCTGTTCGACTGTAGGCCTTGTACGATAAGAAAAAGGAACCACAGATTGTCGCAAGGGAAGCATCCTTGCTTCTCGAGTATTTTGCTTCGCAAAAACTCTCTGCTTGTAATAATCAGCTCCAGCGGCCTCCCTGCTGATCATCAAGCAGATAGAAAATAATTCTTTCCTTCTTTATCTGTGTTTATTCTGAAAATGGGGGTACATAGATTAGTATCGCCGCTGCGCCAGCTTGCGGCTCATCTGTGGTAATTAAATATCCGCGTCATCCGCGTAATCTGCGTTATCTGCGGATACCTCTCCTTCCTCTTTTTTCTTGACATTATCAGTCTAAAACGCGATATTTATACCTATGACAACAGCAGGAAAACTCCTTGAGGGACTGGAAACCAGGTACAAGGTTAATTCTCTCCTTTCACCGGCCGCAATGGTCGGCGAAGTCTTAATGGAGGTTTTTATACCTCTTATTATGGCGAATATAATTGATATTGGAATAGCCGGCAAAGATATTGGCTATGTGGCAAAGGTCGGCCTTTTGATGATTGCGGTCTCCCTTTTTTCCCTTCTTTGCGGTATGCTTTCTGCACGCTTCGGTGCTGTTGGTGCCCTCGGTTTTGCACGCAGCCTCCGGCGCCGGCTGTTCAGTAAAGTGCAGGATTTTTCCTTCGCAAATGTAGACAAATTCTCGACTGCCTCCCTTGTTACCCGTCTCACAACTGATATTAACAATGCCCAGAACATGTACATGATGATAATTCGTATGTGTGTGCGCGCTCCCATGATGCTCATTAGTGCGACAATCATGAGTTTTATTGTAAACAGATCTCTTGCTGTCGTTTTTCTCGGAGCCATACCGCTCATCGTAATTCCCATGCTTTTTATTATGAAGGCCGCCTTTCCCCGCTTCAAAATAATGATGAAAAGGTACGACTCCCTTAACTCAACCGTGCAGGAAAATCTCACCGGCATCAGAGTTGTTAAGGCATTCGTCCGTGAAAATCATGAGTCGCAAAAGTTCCGCGATGCAGCCGATGCAGTACGAAGTGCTCAGGTTAAAGCAGAAAAGCTGGTAATTCTCGGTATGCCCCTTATGCAGATGGTTATGTATGTTTCGATCATTGTAATCTTCTGGTTCGGCGGAAACATGATAATCGGCGGCACGCTTTTAACCGGACAGCTTATCAGTTTTATTACCTATTTATCTCAAATACTCATTTCATTAATGATGCTTTCTATGATCTTTGTCATGCTCGTAATTTCACGTGCTTCTATTATCCGTATAGTCGAGGTTCTTGATGAACAAATTGATATTGCCAATCCTGTATCTTTTTCTTCATCAGACGCTTCATATTCTTTAACTGATAAATCATCAGCTGTGTTGGAAAAAAAGGGTACCGATTCTGTTACTGCCGTAAAAGACGGGAGCATAGATTTTAAGAATGTTTTTTTCAGTTATGCCGGCACACAGGAGACATCGGTTCTCAATGATGTCTCCTTTTCCATTCCAACTGGTGCAACAATCGGCATCATAGGCGGAACGGGATCTTCCAAGACTACTCTTGTCCAGCTCATTCCGCGTCTTTACGATGTTTTATCGGGCTCTGTAATGGTCGGAGGAGTCGATGTTAAAGATTACGATCTTGAAGCCCTGCGTTCCTCTGTTGCCATGGTGCTTCAGAAAAACGTTCTTTTTACCGGGACTATCAAAGAAAATCTCTTGTGGGGCAACGAAAAAGCAGGCGATGATGAACTTATTCAGGCCTGCAAAACAGCTCATGCGCACGACTTTATTATGTCTTTCCCCGAAGGCTACGAAACTGTTCTGGGGCAGGGAGGCGTGAATGTCTCCGGCGGTCAAAAGCAACGGCTGTGCATTGCCCGCGCTCTTTTAAAATCGCCTAAAATTCTAATACTCGATGACTCAACGAGCGCAGTAGATACTGCAACAGATACATCTATACGAACTTCATTAAAAGAAACACTTGCACATACCACTAAAATAATCATTGCTCAACGTATTGCCTCGGTAAAAGATGCTGATACTATCTTTGTGCTGGATGAAGGCCGTCTTGCCTCTCAGGGAACTCATGATGAACTTCTGAGCTCTTCTTCTATATACCGGGAAGTATACGAATCCCAAAAGTCTCTCAGCGCTGTCGATTTGGACATAGGCTGATAAAGGAACACACTATGGCAGAAAATACAAATAAAGCTGATGCTGATCATTCAGCAAAAAACCCTGCGTTTCGCGGACCAGGAGGACCGGGAGGAAGAGGCCCCATGGGAAAGGGAGGGCCGGGAGCAAAACCTCAGCATGCAGGTAAAACCTTAAAAAGAATTTTTTCTTATATGAAAGAGTATAAACTGCTTTTGGGAATTGTAGCTGTCTGCATTGTCTTCAGCTCATCGGCAATGGTGGTACTCATTTATATGATGAAGCCGGTAATTAATAATTTCATTATTCCCCTCATTGGAAGTCAAAACCCGGATTTAAGCGAATTTGTAAAAATGCTCATTATTCTGGGTGCAGCCGCTTCATTCGGCGCTATCGCTTCCTTTATAAACAGCAGAATTATGCTTCATATTTCAACAAAAACACTGTTTAAAATACGCACACAGCTTTTTGATGCAATGGATGCTCTTCCCATAAAGTATTTTGATTCAAAAACCCACGGGGAGCTTATGAGTCATTATACAAACGACACGGACACGCTTCGCGACATGCTCAGCCAGACAGTGCCCCAGCTCTTGTCTTCGGTATTATCCATAGCAAGTACCTTTGTCATGATGCTCATATTAAGCCCTGTGCTGACTATCCTTGTTGTGGTAATGGTCTTTGTGATGGTTTTTGCGGTTGCAAAAATAGGAAGTGCGAGCGGCAAGGCATTCCGCTCACAGCAGGCACAGCTTGGAAAGGTGAACGGTTTTATAGAAGAGATGATCGAGGGGCAGAAGGTTGTAAAAGTATTCTGCCGCGAAAAACAGGCAAAACTCGATTTTGAAAAACTCAACGATGAGCTGTGCAAGGCTGGAACGAGGGCGCATACCTTTGCAAATATCTTAATGCCCCTCATGGGAAACCTTTCATACATAAACTATGCGCTCACTGCTATTGCCGGTGCTCTCATGGTTATAACAGGAATACTAGATCTTGGAAGTATTGCATCCTTCTTACAGTACTCAAGAAATTTTGCTCACCCGATTGCTCAAATGTCACAGCAGTTTAACGGTGTATTAAATGCACTTGCAGGATCCGAGCGTATTTTTAAAGTGATCGACGAAGAGAGCGAAACTGATGAGGGCTATGTGACACTCGTTAATGCCCGTATAACAGAGAACGATGACGGAACAAAGACTATCACTGAGTGCACAGAATGTACCGGACACTGGGCCTGGAAGCATCCTCACAGTGACGGCACGCTGTCCTACACCGAGCTTAAGGGCGCGGTTGAGTT
>JAKJFV010000058.1 GCA_022704725.1 Spirochaetota bacterium | reverse complement strand
AAAGGAACTGATGCAATTACAGGACTTCCAAGAAGGCTCGAAATAGATTCTGTCGAAGTTAGAGAAGCATTAAAGGATCCTATAACTCAAATTGTTGATAGTATAAAAAGAACTCTTGGTAAGACACCTCCTGAACTTGCAGCCGACATTTTTACCCATGGTATTGTTATGACCGGAGGCGGATCGCTTCTTAAAGGGCTCCCGAAATTAATATCAAAAGAAACCGGTGTTCCTGTTATTCTTGTAGAAAACTCGCTTGAGTGTGTAGCTATCGGTGCAGGGCAGGCATTTGATCTTTTCAAGGGAATGTCTTCCGATCGAAGCATTTATGATAATTTGAATAACTAAGTCATGGCGCAGAAAAAAAGACCAAATGCGTTTCAGTTTCATATACTCGTTTTTTTAGTTTTAGTAATATTTTCCGGTACGATACTTGCGTTATCTACCGGAGGTTTTATTGTAAATTTTAAAACAGTAGGCTTTTCCTTTTTGTCGGCTGTTCAAAAAGGGGCTCACGCAGTAGGATCCGGTATAACAGGGCTTGTGACTGCAGTTAAAGATTTATCAGTATTAAGAGAAGAATATGCAGTATTAACACAGAAACTGCAGGATTATGAATACTTACAGCGGAACAATGCAGAAATACGAAAAGAAAATGAAAGACTGCGGGAGCAATTGAAATTTTCACAAAGTATTGTTCAGACAAATTTACCTGCTCTTGTCATTGGACGGGATCCAAACAGCATTTATTCAGGAATTACAATTAATAAGGGCAGTCTTAATGGAATAAAAAAGAATATGCCCGTCATAGCAGTTCAAAACGGCCATGTTGGTTTGGTGGGAAAGATTACAACTGTCGGTTTAACCACCAGTATGGTTATGCCGGTTTATGATTATCAGTGTAATGTATCTTCCCGTATTCAAACTACGAGGGATATTGGAATTGTCAGCGGTACAGGCTCGCCTGATGCTCCCTTACTCATGAAATATATTAAAAAAAGAGTTCTTGAGGAACTTCAGTATGGCGATATTGTTGTTACATCGGGAGAAAATGATAATTATTTAAGAGATATTCCAGTAGGTACAATTTCAAAAATTTCTGTACTCGATTATGATACATCTTTAGAAATTGAATTAACGCCTATAATCGACTTCTCCCGTCTTGAAACTGTAATAGCAGTCGATGTTTCCGATAGAGGTGAATTATGATTCGTTCATTTTTTTCAAGTATTCTTTTCTATCTTTTTTTTATTCTTTTTCAAACTGCAATTTTATCTAATATTACTATACTTCCCGCCGTTCCAGATCTGATGCTTATAATGACTTTGTATATTTCTTTACATAACGGATGTATGCTGGGCCAGACAACCGGTTTTACTTCCGGTCTTATGATGGATTTTTTAAGTGCAGGACCGCTTGGCTTAAACAGTCTAATAAGAACAATTTTGGGCTATGTTTTCGGTCTATTTTCAAAAACTTTAAATACCACAGGTTTTTTTCTTCCTGCACTCTATGGTTTTACGGCGACAATCATTAAATCAATATTACTTCTTGTAATTTCCTTCTTTTTTCCTAATGGTGTTGTTACCTATTCTTTGTTTTCTTATGTTTTTCTTTTTGAGTTAGCAGCTAATACCATCTTAACTCCGCTGCTTTTTTCATTTCTTAACATTTTTTCAAATATTTTACTCACAAAACCTGAGGTATCATTGTCATGAGATTTCAGCTGACTGATATAAAAAAAGACAATGGAAATTCAAAAAAAGACAAGATATATTCTATGATGATTTTTGTTGCTGTAGTCTTTGGAATTTATGTATTGAAGTTATTTTCAATGCAGGTTATTGAAGGATCATCATATAGAAAACAGTCTCAAAATCTTTCACAGCGTTCTAAACAGATACCGGCACAACGGGGTGAAATATATGACAGAAATGTTCAGCTTCCGCTTGTTGTAAATACGGATTCTTTTGCTGTAGACATAATTCCCGGTGATATAGGTGCAGACATGTACGACACCGTGGCATTAAAACTGGCATCTTTTTTGGGTATTCAAAAATCAGACATCGATAAAAAGGTTCCGCCAAATGTCAGGCGGTCATATACATCAATAGAAATAAAATCAGGGGTGTCTTTTGCAATAATTTCAAATATTGCAGAAAATCTGCATGACCTCCCGGGTGTTTCCTGGCGGTCGAAACCATTGAGAAGTTATGTTCAAACAGGTTCAATGTCTCATATTATTGGTTATGTAGGAGACGTTACCCGTGAGGAATTAAAAATACTATATAATAAGGGGTATACTAATAATAGTATTATTGGGAAAACCGGTATAGAGAAACAATATGATGAGCTTTTACAGGGGGTACCTGGAAGCGAATCAAGAGTTGTAGACGTTAAAGAACGCTTAGTAACGAATAATTCACTTGTAACAAAACCTGTTATGGGTAAAAATCTTGTACTTACCATAGATTCTGATATTCAAATTCTTGCTGAAAAAGCATTGGGCAATAGGATTGGGGCAGCTGTTGTTCTTAAACCTGCAAGCGGAGAAATTCTTGCTATGGTATCTTACCCGTTTTTTGATGCGAATTTATTCTCAAGAGATGATTCTTCTGCAGTTTATAATGCATTAGCAAATGATAAATCAAAACCACTTTTAAATAGAGCAGTCAATGCTGCATATTCACCTGCATCAACTTTTAAAGTGTTAATGACAGCAGCTGTATTGTCTGAGCAGTCTTTTGGTATTGATCAGAAAATTGAGTGCTCAGGTTCTATTCATTATGGAGACCGGGCTTTTAATTGTCACATAGGCAAACCCGGTCACGGCTATCTGGATCTTAAAAATGCTCTCGCACAATCCTGTAATATTTACTTTTGGACAGTAGGCAGAGATCACTTAGGTGTAGACCGTATATCGTCCTATGCACAAGAATTCGGTTATGGTCAATCGGCAGAGATTGACTTGCCAAGCCAGTCAGCGGGTTTCGTTCCTACTGCTCAATGGAAAGAAAGACGGTACCATGAAAAATGGCTCGGCGGTGATACAATGAATTTATCTATAGGTCAAGGCTATTTACAGGCTACTCCTCTTCAAGTGGCTAATATGATGGCAATGGTTGTTAACAATGGCACAATTTATAAGCCGCACCTTCTTAAGGAAGTTATAGATCCTGTTACCGGAGATGTCGTTGACAGGGTAGGCGAAGAAGTTCTTTTTCAATCAAATATTGATCAAGAATACTGGCAGATAGTTAAAGAATATTTGCGGTATACAGTTACTGACGGATCGGCATCCAGTGTATTGATGAGAAATAAGGTTGTAGAAATTGCAGGTAAAACAGGAACCGCGGAAGTTGCCGGCATTAGAAACAGCTGGCATTCTTGGTTTGTTGCATACGCTCCTTTTAATGCGCCGCCTGAAGATGCTGTTGTTGTAGCTGTTCTTGTTGAAGCGGAAAATCAATGGGAGTGGTGGGGACCTTATGCTTCCACAATTATTTTTCAAGGAATATTTGCTAATCAAACATTTGATGAGGCAGTTAATGCTCTTGGTTTTAGATATCTGACTAAACCGGTAGGCAGGCAGGAATGATAAAAATAAGAGTATTTTCACTTTTTGATTATTTAATACTCAGCGCCTCAATTTTTTTGATGATTATTGGTATTTTTTTCATTTTCTCTTCCGGTATAAACTCTGAAAATATACTTGTATCGAATGAATATATAAAACAAATAATTTGGGCTGTTACCGGCTTATTCATAATGTTTTTTGCAGCTCTTATAGATTATAGAAAAATTAAACGATGGTTAAAATGGATTTTCCCTGGATTATTAGCTGTATTGCTGTTTACAAGATTTTTTGGAAGATATGTAAATGGAGCCCGAAGCTGGCTGGGAATCGGAAGCTTAGGTATTCAGCCTTCTGAATTTGGTAAAACAGTCTTTATTCTTTTTCTCGCTATGTATCTTGAAAAAACTGAAAAAATATCGGAAAGAAAACGTTTTATTACCGCATTATTAATCCTTATTCTGCCGGTGGGCTTGATTCTTCTTCAGCCGGATCTTGGAACTGCAAGTGTTTATATTCCAATATTTCTTTTAATGTGCTTTGTTGCAGGCGTTCCGATGCGTTATCTTTTGCTTGTTTTTTTATCCGGCATGCTTACTATTGTTATGACTGTATTGCCGGTTTGGGAATCACAAATAGTAAAACAGGATATTCCATGGGTAACCTTGTTTACAAATTTTAAGCTTCGTATGATCGTTGTCTTTGCCTGTTCAATGGTAACACTTGCCGGTATTATTGGTAATTTATTATTAAAGAGAAGATACTTTTTCTGGATTGCCTTTGTTTTTGGTATTGTAACCTTTTCCCTGCTCGCATCTGTAGCAGCCGGCTGGGTGTTAAAGGATTATCAGATCAAGAGATTGATTGTATTTTTGGATCCGCAAACAGACCCTTTGGGTTCAGGCTGGAACATTATTCAATCTAAAATTGCGATTGGTTCAGGAAGTATTTTTGGACAAGGTTTTTTAAAAGGAACTCAAAGTCATTATCGTTTTTTACCGCAGCAAAGTACCGATTTTATTTTTAGTATTCTTTCTGAGGAACTAGGATTTGCCGGCGGTCTTTTAGTATTCTTCCTGTATTTTGTAATTATTTTTAGAACTTTTTTTATAATGAAAAGTGCGAATAATTCTTTCGGCTACTATATAGCAACGGGTATTATGAGCATGCTTTTCTTTCACTTTATTGTAAATGTCGGAATGGTGATGGGAATAATGCCGATTACCGGAATTCCTTTATTATTTCTTTCATATGGCGGTTCATCCTTGTGGAATGTAATGTTTTGTATGGGACTGCTCATGAGTATTAATTTTAGACGCTTAGATTTTAATTAACAGGATTTGCTTTTGAAAACTATCAACCCTTTAGAAGTTTTTGGCTCAGCTATTATGCAGGTGCAAAAACCATCCCGCTATTTAGGCGGGGATTTTGGTCAAACGGTAAAACCGTTTAGTAATAATGATGTTCTTTATAATTTTGGAATGGCTTTTCCCGACCTATATGAAATAGCAATGAGTAATCAGGCTATTAGAATTATATACAATAACTTAAATGCATACGATAGTATAAGAGCAGAAAGAGTATTTGCACCTGAAAAGGATTTTGAACAATTACTCATACAAAAAGATATTCCTCTCTACACATTGGAAAGCGGAATACCTCTCCATGAACTTGATATGATCGGTTTTTCTATAGGTTATGAGCTTGGTATTACCGGCGTATTATGCATGCTTGACAGGGGAAAAATTCCATTATTAAAGAAAGACAGGACAGAACATGATCCAATTGTTATTGCAGGTGGCTGCGGAATAACTAATCCTGTTCCTTTGCAGAACTTTTTCGACGCATTTTTTATCGGCGAGGCTGAACATGAAATGTTCGAATTAATTCACGCTGTATCATTAATGAAGCAGCGCGGGGCCTCAAGAGAAGAGATGCTTTCATATTTTTGTTCACATGAATCTGTCTGGGTGCCTGGAAAAAAGGCGAAGAGGGCAGTGTACAACAAATTTGGTCAGGAAGACAGTGTTCCTTCATACTTTCCTATAGCAAATATAAAACCGGTTCAAGAGCACGGCGTTATAGAAATTATGAGAGGCTGCCCAAACGGCTGCAGGTTTTGTCATGCTGGAATTTATTATAGACCGCAAAGAATGAAACCCGTAGATCGTATTATAAGAGAAGCTGATGAGCTTATATTAAAAGCCGGATGCAGAGAAATTAGCCTTAATTCATTATCTTCAGGAGATTACGAAGGAATTGGTCAGGTTTTAGATATTCTAACAGAACGCTATAAACATTTAAATGTTTCATTTCAGCTGCCCTCGTTAAAAGTAAATTCGTTTACACTGCCGCTGCTTGAAAAATTATCGGAAGTTCGAAAGAGCGGTTTAACATTTGCTGTAGAAACACCGGATGAATTATGGCAGCTTTCATTGAATAAAGAAGTTTTTGAAGAGCGGTTATTCGATATTATAATGAATGCAAAAAAACGCGGCTGGAGCAAGGCAAAATTTTATTTCATGGTAGGGCTCCCGGTAAGCGGATCTGATAAAACTGAAGAAGAAGCCATTGTTGATTTTTTGCTTAAAATTCAAAGTGCAACACGCATTCAATGCACTGTCAATGTCGGAACATTCATTCCAAAACCTCACACTCCGTATCAGTGGGCTAAACAGTTAAGTATGGAAGAATCGAGACAAAAGTTAAACTTTATACGGTATTCCTTACCTAAGGGGAAATTTAAAGTTAGTACACATGATGAATTTGTTTCGTTTATTGAAGGAATTATATCCCGCGGCGATGAAAGAGTTGGAGATATTTTGTTATCTGCATATAATAAGGGATGCCGCCTTGATGCATGGGAAGACCATATACAGAAAGAACTGTGGTTTGAGGCAATTAAAGAATCCGGTATTGATGTACAAACACTGCTCTCTGAAAGAGATATTGATAAACCGCTTGCCTGGGATGATATATCTATGGGTGTATCTAAAACATTTTTGAAAAATGAAGCCCGAAAATCACAACAAGGTCTTCTAACAAAACCTTGTATTCAAGATTGCGATCATCCGTGCGGAATTTGCGGAAGTGAAACAAAGATATTTATCAAGAATGTTTCTCAAGATGTATACAAAAGTATACCTTTTCCGGATGAGTTGACTCGTTTAAACATCGAGCGACAGGAACACAATATTCCAGTTCTTTACAGGGTTTTATTTCAGTTTGATAAATTTAATCAGGGTATAATGCTTCCTCATCTTGCCCTGCAGGAGCTTTTTCATAAGGCTTTCCTTCGTTCAGCTATGCCTATAGTATATACTTCAGGGTTTAATCCTGTTCCGAAGCTTGAGTTAGCATGCAGTCTTTCAATCGGCATAGGATCTGATGGTGAAATTGCTTCATGTTTATTATATGAAAATATGAACACAGAAGACTTTATTCAAGCAATAAATGTAAATCTGCCTGAAGGTATACGTATTTCAAAGGCTGTCATATTTCCTGTTTCCAATAAGCTTAAAAGAGAATCTTTAGCATCCTTGTATTGGGGCGCGTCTTATACAATTGCCTTAGATGAAGAATCCTATGCATTGTGTAAGGCTTATCCGCCGGTAAATCAAATTCTTTCGCAGTGCTCTTATACTGAGGATAAACATATATTTCAATTAAAAGTACCTTTTGCGCTCGATAAAAAACTCCGTACTTTTATGGAAGAAGCTGTGAACAAAAGCATATTTACATTTGCCGAATTAAAAAGAATCGAAAGCTATGCTGTGTATAATGATGAGGTGATGACATTCTTCAAAGCCTATGAGTTAATAGCCGAAAAACACGCAGAATTACTGTAATCACTTAACCATCTAATCTTAAAAGTGGATGGTTTATATACTGGTAGACAGAATATACATTATAGGAAGTATAAATTACAGGGAAAAGGGCTCTATCAGCCTATTGTATGTCCATTCACTAATTTCCAATGCATAGTTAAATGCTGTGTTGTTGTGAACAATATAGTATAATTGATTGATTTCGTTATAGTAAATATTCAGGCTGAACTCTACTGCATTTCCATTTTCTATATAAATACTCATCACAAGATTATCCGGCTGATACAACACCGGTTTTCCTGAACTCAGCAGCAAACGGTTTGCAACTGATGAAAAATGTTCTGTGCCGGCTGCAATTTCTTTTTTTTGTAAGCCGTCATTATTGAATACTGTCAAAATTATTTTTTGTACCGATTGTTCTGTAAAGCCTGTATAGGCAGGAATTAATGCGGTATCAGACCAGAGTATTGATGCCGATAAGTATTTATAAAAATCATTGTTTGTTTGATACACGGCTGATTTTTCAGTCCTAAAATATATTTTGCTGCCGATAATATTTTCTGATCCAAAGTACAGTGTAGAATATTTTTCAAGTGCAGCAGAATTTGAAAAAGTAACGGATAGGGCTTGTTCCTGCTGTAAATCAAATGAAGCCCACGATTTATGCGATTCGGAAACCCTTTGAACCTTTCTTACCTTGCTCATGTCTTGAAGCATTTCTGGTATTGATATGCGTGATGGAAATAGTAAACCCTCCCCTGTTTTGCACTGCCAATCTTGACCCTTTTTTTGCAGTACAAGATTAT
>JAKJFV010000057.1:3550-8208 GCA_022704725.1 Spirochaetota bacterium | reverse complement strand
AGCAAAGGGTGAGATGGACTGGATATCTTCCTGGTTTACCTGTGCAAACACCTATGCCTATATGACCTCGCAAAACCTCAATGCAGATTTCCGTATTGTAAGCCAGAGCGGATGGGGCGTGTACTGCAGCTGGGACAATAATATTACCTGTGCCCTTCCTCTGTATTATACCAAGATCTGCGGATTAGCAGCCGGTGAAAAAGCTGCGGAGTGTGGAGCCCGCGAGCTTTATGATTTTTCAAAAGATAAGGCCGATGCGGTTGTCATAAATCTTGGTACAAACGACACAGGATCATTTAGAAATGCCCCCTGGAAAAATCCAGAAACTGGAATAGAGTACAAGCAGAGAACGAATGAAGATGGTTCATTCAACAGCGAAGATGTTGAACACTTTACCGCTGCAGCATGCAGATTTCTTATTCAGGTACGGGAAAAAAATCCTGATGCAAAAATTATTTGGGCTTACGGGATGCTCGGAAGTGAACTTGAAAGCTTTATTCTTGAAGCGATTGAACGGTTTAAAAAAGCAGGCGGAACAAATGCGTATTTTGTAAAACTGCCGAATATGGAAAAAGAAGAAGCAGGTTCGCGTGAACATCCGGGTTATCCTTGTCATAAAAAAGCAGCAGATGTCTTAAGCACTGCTTTAGAAAAAATTCTAACACAAGACTAAGGATTGAAAATGGAACAGATCAGCCAATCTGATATTCAATCTGCTATAACAGACGAAGATTATTTTGAAGATCAGAAGTTTTCTCAGCTTGATTTTTCAGAGATAGAGTTTAACAAAAACACCTTTGACGGCTGTTCTTTTTTACACTGCACTTTTAACGGAACAGACCTTTCGTACCTGACATATAGATCCTGTACATTTGAACACTGCACCTTTGTTGTAACGCCCTTCGATAAAACGGCTTTTGACGACTGTGTCTTTACAGAATGCAAGCTGATGGGACTTAGTTTTGCCCCCTGCTCATCATTCAGTTTTTCACCCTCATTCGATTCGTGTATCATTGACAGTACGGTGTTTTCTCAAAACAACTTAAAAAAGCAGCTGTTTAAAAAATGCCTCATTAAAAACTGCGACTTTATGAACTGCAATGTATCTGAATCCAGCTTTGAAGGAACTTCCTTTGACAAAACAAGTTTTCATGAGTGTAATTTATCGAAAGCTGATTTTTCTTCTGCAAAAAATTATTCCATAAATCCGGCTGAAAACATTATTAAGAATGCTCTTTTCTCTCTGCCGGAGGCACAGTCGTTTTTAGAATATCTGAATATCAAAATTATATAAAAAAAGGAAACAGCATGAAAAAAATTAGAGTTCTATATATTTGTCACGGAAATATATGCCGTTCGCCCATGGCAGAATTTGTTTTTAAAGACTTGGTTAAGCAAAAAGGTTATGCAGAACTATTTCACATTGAGTCTGCCGCAACAAGTACCGAAGAAATTGGAAACCCTGTTCACAGGGGTACGGTACGCATACTTTCATCGAAAGGAATTTCCTGCAGCGGAAAACGTGCAAGACAGATCACCATTGACGACTACGAGGACTATGATTTTCTCATCGGCATGGATCGTCATAACATGATCAACATGAAAAGAATACTCGGAGAAGACACTGATGGGAAGATGCATCTTCTCCTTGATTTCACTACACGCAAAGGAGACATTGCAGACCCCTGGTACACCGGTAATTTTGAGCTCACTTACCGCGATGTACTTGAGGGCTGTGAAGGCTTTCTTTCTTATTTGCAAAAAAGACAACTCATCTAACTTAAATAATTAATTTACGTAACAGGAAAATTGTAACATAGCCGAATCAAATTAATGCAGGTGCTAGGTATATTTCTTATTTGCTTTTATATCTACTATTTTTTTTAGTGATTCTATATCTGAGTCATCAAGAATCTGTAACCATACCCAGCGTCCATCATGGAAATGCTCTGTCTGCATAATGGTATTATAGATATTTTCACTGAGCTGATTTTTACTATGTTCAATTGATTCGATTTCCTTTTGTCCAAATACAACAAGCATGGAAAAAGCCCCGGCCTCGGGAAACAGATAACATATGGTTTTAGAGCCCTTATAAAACCGCCTTGACCATCCATAATTTTTTGTAAAATACTTAGTCTCAAAAAGTATCTTATTTGCAGATAGTATATATAAGCAAACTTCCTCCCATACTGGATAAATTTGCGCCAATAATGAGGTTATGACTTGTTCGGTTGGAATAACAGATTTATCAAATAAACGTTTAAACTCCATATTACGCTCCTGCTATTTTCACCATAAACTTGCAAGATTCTCCGCCGCAAATAATTGAATCCGCTAATTCAACATGAACTTCTTTTTCTAAAGCACTTTTAAAAAATTGCCTATTAAACTCAACTGAACATTGACAATATACTTTTGAGCTGAATTTTTCAGGTGAATTTGACACCTGCTTACAGAAACACTTATTATGTTCTGCGCATATTGTATTTTCATCTAGTAAAGTATAGGTCAAATCTCCTTCTTTGACATCATGGTGACTGATTCTTTTAAGAAATTCTTCAAGTGATCCGGATTCTATGAAAAGCCTCCGAGCCGTCTTTCTCTGCCCTGCACCACAGCATTTACTGCCGCATTTTGTCATAATATCTGACAGGCTCTTATAACCAATAGATTTTTCTATATTCTCAATAGTCACTTTCCACCATAATGATTTTTCCGTTGGTGAAAGACTTTCATATTTGTTTGAATCTTTGAGTAATGGTTTGTAAATGAGGGGATCGACATTAGCCTGAACTATTTTTAAAAACCTGCCGATTCTTCCATTTACAGGATAGCTGGTATTTTCCATTACAGGACCTCCCCATATATGATAAGATGATAATAATCATAATTTCTTCTGTTAAGGTTTCTCTTTTTTTTACCCCACGAATACCTCTGTCTGATAACGTAGTTACCTGCATTTTTCTAATATCAGTTTTTCAAATTTCTCCTCTGTCATAAGTTCGTGAGTAAGAAAACTTCCCTTAAAAAACACGCCGAAGGTTCCAAAGGGACTGCCCTCTTTTTTCGCTTCCTCACTTGAAGTAAGTTTTTTGATCTCTGATGAAAAACCGTTCCGCTTTGCAACAGAAGAAAAAATAGCTGCATATTCTTCCATGAACACACACTGATTACTGTAGACAAAATAGAAGTCTTTAGTACTGGTGCATGTTCCTTCCTTTGCATTTTTTGAAAACTGCGGGTAAGCGGAAGAATCTGAAAAGTGCAGCGCAAGAAGCTCAAAATAAGGATACGAGGTATCTACCGTTTGAAAACCATTGTGAAGATAGAACTTCTTATCAGTGAGAAAAGGACGATCCTTGTCAGAACTTACAACTGCAATACCGTCTTTTCGCCCTTTTTTTGCGTCGCTTATACATTCTTCTAAGAGTTTTTTTGCCCAGCCCTGTCCCTTAAATTTACCGGAAACCCAGAGGCAGTTAATGACAAGATAGTTCTCTCCTTCGACCGGTTTCCATACTGTCTCAATCGGCATATATTCGATGAAAACCTTACCGCGGTCATTAAGGCGTTTGAATAAAAGTCCGTCATCGAACCGTTCTTTCAGCCAGTCTTTCTTAGTCTGAGCCCTTTCTTTGTTTTCCTTATCATTGCCGATGGCGCAGCAGATGTGCTCATCATCTATGTTTTCTTTTGTAATTGATATTATCATTTTTTTGCCACCGGATGCCGGAGTACAGTCCTGATGCTTTCGGGTTTTGTTTTTCTCGGATCATTGAGATAGATCTCATGATGACAAAGAATCTGAGCTGCATTATTTTTTGTACCGATTGCATTTACATATTCCGGGTGAGCCTTCATAAAAGAATCCATTTTCACAATTGTTGCGGGTTCATCATCATAGGGTCCCTTATGCATACACTGCAGACACAAACCTTCATCATAGGTCTCCAGCCGGAGTTTGCCGCTTTCTAAGTATTCCGCAATTCTTCCCGAAAGCTCAGGAGCTTTTTTTTTGTTTTTATCTACTGCAGCTGATACTGCCAGTTTAAAAACATCCTCTGTAACAAACTCCATCTGCCGGATCATCGAAGTCCAGTTGTACCTGTTTTTTTGACGTGCATCAAAATCCTTTGTCTGTGCATCTTTCGCACCAATCCACCATAATCCTTCAAGGGGAGGAACAACAAAATCGAAATACCCTGCGATGTTCATATCAGTTAATTTACTCATCTTAATCGTGTATGAAAGGGCATAGAGAATTTCTACTGCCTTACTGTATTCGCCGTCTTCATCATTAGGATTGCCGGAGCCGTCGATCATTATGAAGTTCATTGAAGGAACCTCTATTACATGAGGCTCTGTTGAGGGATTGTACAATTCCTTCTGAGTTTTTTTATAGTCTTCTGCTGCCATCTTTTTACTTCCCGCAGCCTGAACAGCCTGCTTTCCATGATGTGCATTGCGTAATGCGTTTTCCATTGTCGCCGTGTTCCTTGTCATATGAAAAAGATTTTAAAAGTTCACAGGGAAAATCTGCACACAAACCGCAGTGCTCAAGTCCTTTTTTTTCACAGCAAACCTTAACATCGCAAACACCCCAGGGAGCGCTTGCCTCTTTTGCACAGCCTTTACAGTCGAAACCATATAGTTCC
>JAKJFV010000057.1:0-3540 GCA_022704725.1 Spirochaetota bacterium | reverse complement strand
GAATTGTGAACACATAATTCCGCATCGTGAATCTACCATTATTATTCCTCCATTGTATTTCTGATATCTGCAGAATATACCTTTTAATATGACAAGAGTATGTCATATTAAAAAAAAAGCGATAATGTATTGATAGATTCTTCTAATCAATACATCACCGCTTTGTATTATTCTAACAAAATACTTAGTATCGCTTTACAACTCTAAACCCGACACTGTTCACTCTATCAGTTGGATTTCTTGTACTTCTGTTTGTTAAGGAACAAGCCCATGAGTTACTTGCCCAGCTTCCACCGCGGAGTACACGTTCTTTTCCAGGATTAAATCCGCTGATTGGATTATTAACAGGATTTTTTGTGTATTCGCCGTATTTATCGAAACACCATTCCCAGACATTTCCCGTCATATCATAAATTCCAAGTTCATTGGCTTTCTTTTTACCAATCTCATGTGTTCTTTGATTACTATTATCTTCATACCATGCAACTGAATCTATCGTATTTAAACCGCTATAGGAATAGTTTTTGCTTTTCTTACCGCCGCGGGCTGCATATTCCCATTCGGCTTCTGTTGGCAAACGATATCCGTTAGCAGCCATGTCGCAGGATATTCCATCCCACTGAGAATTTCTGCTTTCTAAAGGAGAAGGTCCCCACATAACCGGATTAGTTGTACCATTTAAGGAATAGCAAGGTGTTAAGCCTTCTTTACTGCTTCGTGTGTTGCAATATAAAATTGCATCATACCAGCTTACCTGTTCAACCGGACGGCTGAGCTGATTTTCTTTGTTTGCAGGATTATTCGTAAAACTACTGGAATTACTTCCCATAACAGCAATCCATTCTTCCTGGGTTACTTCATATCTTGACATATAAAAACTTGTCAATGTCACATTGTGAACCGGTTTTTCATCGGGATCGCCCGAATCATTTCCCATTGAAAAAGTTCCCCCCTCAACTACAACAAAGCGTGGAAGAATTTTCTCACAGCTGGTAAAGAAGATACTTACCAGCAATACACAAGTTAAAGCAAGAACTCGCAAGGCACAATTTCTCATTTGTCTTTCTCCATTTTTACTATTTATTGTGTGCAAAAAAGATAGAACTCTATCAGCAGGGCACAATTCACCAAAAGTATAAACTACTTTAAATACTTTGTCAAAAAAACTTTCCCTTTAGATAGATAAAAACTCTGTTTTTTTTACTTTCTTTATTATATAACAGACAATTATCGGGTTAGAATGAAATCGATGTAACTCTATATAGAAAAATATTCTTGACAGCCTTCTTATAGTCTCCTAGAATAATGCATATACTATCCATAAAATTCAATTTTTATGGAATATAGCAAGCTCATTAATAAAGGAAACCATTATGCCGCCAAAAAAAGGAGAAGGTAGTACAAGCCCGAATAAAACAGCAACAGCAAAAAAAACTTCGGAAAAAACAGTAAAAACTTCAGCACCCGCGAAGTCCTCTAAATCAACGGTGACTAAAACACCGGCACCCAAAAAAGCAGCTGCAGAAAAAGCTGCAAAGGCTTCTACAACCAAGGCTGCATCTAAAAAACCTGTAGGAACGACAAAAAAAACTACAACCGATAAACCATCAGCTGTAAAGACTGCTCCAAAAACAAAAGCTTCAGCAACTCCGGTTAAAAAAACAGTACAAAAAGAAAAAACGACTCCTAAAACAACTGCAGCAAAATCAACTGCAGTAAAAGAAACTACAAAAAAAGCACCGGTCAAAAAGATTGAGACAATACAGCGAGATGTTGACAAAACGATTCTGACGGAAAGCGTTGAACAGCGCTCAAAACTTCAGAGCCAGAAACCTTCCTACACAGCATCCAGCGTTCACATTTCTACAGGGAGTTCATCCATGAGTCTTCCCTCAAAAAATGATGTTTCACCCAAAAAAGCACAAGATGTACAGGGAAAATCAATTGCATCTATGGTTCTAGGAATTCTTGCATTACTATCCTCATCGACCGGTTGGACCGGTTACGGAGCTCTTGTCGCAATGACTCTTGCAATAGTAGGACTTCTTTTAGGAATTAGCGTAAAAAAAATAGAACCGAACGGAAAAGCTACAGCGGGAATTGTATGTTCAATAATAGCCTTGGTATTATCAGCTATTTTGTTTTTCTCGTGTGTCATTTGTGTTGTAGGACTAGGAGCAGCTGCAAGTTCGGCGAGTGCCTACGATTATTCCAGTTACAATAATTTTTTCTAATAACTATTTGGCATCCAGTATCAGATGGATTAATATGTATGAACTTGATAGAGTAATGTAATGCATCCCTTTTTGTCTTTAGGACATTTCAATGTAGCCGTCTACGGACTATGCATTATAGCAGGTCTTGGTGCGGGTTTATTAACAGCAGTATTAAAGGCCTCTTCTTTTAACATCGATAAACAGGATGCTTTATTTTCTCTGCTTTACGGTGCCATTGGACTTGTAATCGGAGGTAAGATCTGTTACATCGTTGTTTCTATTAAGTACATCGTGTCAATACTTCCTGTATATGGTATTGAGCCTGTACTAAGAGGAGGATTTATCTTTTACGGCGGTGTAGGAGGAGCAGCACTTGCTGTATTCATCTATGCTAGACAATATAGGATATCTTGTACGTCTCTCATATCTTTACTTTTTTTCATAACACCCCTGGTTCACTCATTTGGAAGATTGGGATGCTTCTTTGCCGGATGCTGCTACGGGATTCCATGGGACGGGTGGTGTGCGGTCTTCCTTCACGGACAAAATAGGCTCCCTGTCCAGCTGATAGAATCTGTCTTTAATTTTCTGCTCTTTGCTGTGCTTTTCATGCTAAGTTACTTCAAAAAGTTCATACGTTTTCTACCCTATATCTATCTTTTATGTTACTCAGTTTTTAGATTTATTATCGAGTTTTTTAGAGCAGATGCAGAGAGAGGAGCGATCGGAACATTTTCAACATCTCAGTGGATAAGCCTCTTGATTATTGCGGCGGTTCTAACATATCAAATATATAGCAATATAAAGCGTCGATGAATAAAGGAGGAGTATACAAGTGCGACATTTATGTTACTTTATAAAAGCCGCTTTCATTTCCAGGTAGAGGGATTTTTACTTTTTTTTGTATTCCATAGTCATAAACGGCATTTTAAGAGTCATAATATCATCCTTGATCGTACCTGAAAATAAAGCCATTCCATCGAAACTTATTTCTACTTTGTTGTCTTTAAAGGTATAATCATAAGATCCTTCTGTTATCTTGGAACCGCCGGACATTGAATATGGGGTTGCTTTTGTATCAGAAAAATCGTAACCTGTTTCTATACCCATTATTTCTATTGACCACGACGTTCCCTTGAGACTGTTTATCCCGCCGCAGCCTGTTACGGTTAGCACAACACATAGAATAAAAAGCAATCCTACTTTTCTTTTCATATATCTTTCCTTAAAAAATAATGAGTCAAGTATCTACGATTTATGTAAAGCTGTCAACTTTTTTTCCATATAAAGCTAGGTGAATCGATTTTGATAACATCATTTCGTA
>JAKJFV010000056.1 GCA_022704725.1 Spirochaetota bacterium | reverse complement strand
GAATCCCGGGGAAGAATTATTTATTGATGATTTCACTATTTCCGGTCTTTATTCGAAACCAGTTAAAATAAATTATCAAAAAATTGAAGAAATCTTATCTGAATATTTACTTTTATCGTCCTATGAATATGACTTTTATGCAATACGAAAATTTTTTGACTCATCAATTTACACTAAAACTTCATTAGAATTTATGGGAATTGATACTTCAACAGGCGTAACTTTTACGTACAATGACAATGGATCTCCTGTTAATTATTTTTTTGAATTCGTTCCGTATAAAAATGTTATTAAAGATACAGCAACAGATTTAAACAACAATTGGGTATTTTTTGAAATTGATGAAAAATCCTCTTTAGGTATATTTACATTAACAACGTGTGATCTTAATGATGAATACAGAAAGGTGCTTGCAGATTTTTTTAAAGAAGTTAATGATAAATCAATAGAAAATATTGCTGTAGATTTAAGGGGCAATGGCGGCGGTAATTCAGGTGTTGCAAATGATTTTTTACAGTATATTAATGTTGATATGTATAATTCCTGGGATAGTGCAGTTCGTTTTGGGCCTGTTCTCTGGAAAAACAAGAATGTTGTCATTAAAAACATTAAAAAAGATAATCCCTTTTCAGGCAGTCTCTATGTATTGACCGATGTATATTCTTACAGCTCTGCAATGGATTTTGCTATGTTGATAAAGGATAATAATTTGGGGCTGGTACTTGGCGAGGCTTCTGGAAATAGTCCGGACTCTTACGGTGATAACTTATATTTCCAAATGCCGAATTCAAAGCTGTATTTTTCTGTATCACATAAAAAATGGTATAGAATTAACAAAGAAAAGGCCGGACTTCCAATTGAACCTGATTATGAATGCGCCTCTGCAGATGCGGTAGAAACATTGTATAAGATTATATCGAAGAATTAAGTACCACAAATGACAGGACTCAAAAACAGCAAGGATGTAAGCGACAATCCGGCATGGATGCCGGGTATACAGTTTACTTAGATAGTAAAGTTTGAGTTTCACTCAAACTTGAAACGATAAATCGGCAAGGATGCCCTAGATAAAACGGCATGGATGCCGGGGATGAAGTTGATGAAATATTTCCAGTTTGAGTAAAACTCAAACTGGAGAAGTAAAAAGGACATGGATGCCCTAAATAATCCGGCATGGATGCCGGGCATACAGTTTACTTAGTTAATCAAGTTTGAGTGAAACTCAAACTTGAAACGATAAAACGGCAAGGATGCCGTTTTATCGTTATTCCCATCCGAATGTTGCAGGCGGTTTATTGGTTATATCATAGAACAGCGCATCAACATAATCAAGTTTTTTAAGGCGTTCAATAATAGTATTCAATACGGTCCAATCAAGGTGTGCGAATCGTGCTGTCATAACATCTTCCGAAACCACAGGGCGCAAAATGAACGAACAGTGACCTTCTTGCGACGCATATGTTGTGTGAATTGTTAGATGCTGGAAGATTTTTTTATACCACGAAGATTTTTTTAGTTCTTCAAGAATAACAGCATCAGCTTCCCTTGTCTGATCCAGCGCATTTTGATCGCAATATCCTTCCTGAATCGAACAGTGCGGTTTCTCCCATAAGGTTATTACTGTTCTGTTGACGTCTGAAACTGTGTTAGTTATATATGAAGATGCATTTTCTAACAAATCCCAATCAGGAATATCTTTTGAAAAACTTAAGACTGCAGGAAAGCGGTAGGTTCTAAAATCTCCCTGTACACCGACAGATTTAACCGGCAGTATAGATGTTTTTACAGAATTAACCGGTATAGCAGGGAAGAGGGCGGCGAAATCTATAGAAGTAACTTTTTTCTCTGCCCGGGCAAATTCTCTTTCTTCTTCTGATGAAAGTACCCCGGAATTACATAAAACATTAATTGATAGTCCCGGGCCGGGAAACGGATGTCTCATTACAAGTTCATCACTTAATCCAATTTTTTTCCCAATTTCACGTACTTCATCTTTATATAAATCTTTAAGAGGCTCGATTATTAAGCCTTTTGCTATTAATGCCTGAATGCCTTCTACTCGATTATGATGGGTTTTAATTACATGAGAATTCTTTGTTCCGCCGGATTCAATTATATCGGGGTAAAGAGTTCCCTGTGCTAAAAGCCACTGTGAGTCTGCGAGGCTCAACCGTTTTGTTACTTCATTGCGGACAGCTATAAAATTTTCACCGACTGCCTTTCTTTTTAGCTGGGGATCAATAAGTTTATTGATTGCTTTTAAAAAGGACTCTGCTGCATCTTCAACAATAAAGTTTGTGAAGCCAGCAGCCTTATATCGCTGTTCTATAATTTTACTTTCATTCTTTCTCATAAAGCCGTTATCAATATGGAGTCCTAACACACGCTCCTGCCCAAGGGCCCTATTTAATAATGCAAATGCAACAGTTGAATCAACTCCGCCTGATAAAAATAATAAAACTTTTTTATCGCGGGAATCAGTTTTAATCTGTTCAATAATCACATCCAGAACTGTACTTTGATCCCAGTTTTTTTCCATTCCGCAAAAAGAAGCAAAATTCTTAAAAATGTCGTTTCCACAGGGAGTATCTTTTACTTCTACATGAAACTGGAGTCCAAAACGTTTTTTTTCTAAATTCTGAACAGCGGCGTAAGGGCAGTCTTTTGTATAGGCAGCCTGTTCAAACCCTTGTGCTAAACTTAAAACGGCATCCTTATGGCTCATCCATACCTGCGCCGGCAGGTCAATGTCCTTAAATAGGGGGCATTCTGTTTCTTTATTTTTTTGAAGTTGTGCAATGCCGAATTCTCCTACAGGAGCTTTTCCAACTTCTGCCCCGCATTCTTTAGCTAAAAGCTGGTGCCCGTAACAAAGACCGAGTATTGGTACGGGAAGTGTTAGAATTTCACTGTTGAACTCGGGAACATTTTCTTCGTATACCGATGAAGGCCCCCCTGAAAATACAATGCCTTTAGCATGATGTAAATGTTCAATTGAAGTGCCGGGTGAAGCAATTTCTGAATAATAACCCAAAAGGCGGAATCTTTTTGCAATTAAATGTGCATACTGGCTTCCGAAATCTAATACAATAATACTGTCTCTCATTTTTTTCCTTCTAAAGATGCTTTAATAAAGTCTCGGAATAGGGGGTGTGCTCTGTCCGGGCGGGATTTAAATTCCGGATGAAACTGAACTCCCAGCATCCAGGGGTGTTTTTCCGTTTTATCAAGTTCTACAATTTCAACAAGATTTCTTTCCGAATTTATTCCGGCGATTTTCATTGTGCTTTTCGTAAATTGTTCTCTATAAACATTATTGAATTCATACCGATGCCGGTGTCTTTCCCATATTAACGGATTTTTATAGGCTTTTTGCGCGATACTGTCTTTTGAGAGGGTACATTCGTATTTCCCGAGTCGTAATGTTCCTCCAAGAATAACGCCGTTTTGGTCGGGCATAAGATCAATAACAGGATGAGGTGTGTTTTTATCCATCTCGGTTGAATTTGCTTTTTTTAAGTTCAGTACATTACGTGCATATTCAATTACCATTATCTGCATGCCGAGACAGATACCAAAATAAGGCACCTTGTTTTCACGGGCATATTTTGCAGTTGCAATCATACCTTCAATGCCGCGGTCCCCGAACCCGCCAGGAACAATAATTCCGTCTGCTCCGGACAGCAGTTTTTTTGCGGCTGCATCACCGGTAATTTTTTCTGATGAGATCCAATCAATGACAACTTCTGCATCATTGAATATTCCTGCATGCGTCAATGACTCAACAACAGAAAGATATGCATCGTGAAGTTCTGTATATTTTCCAACAAGAGCTATGTTAACCTGTTTTTTTGAATTGTATAATTTGTATACAATTTTTTCCCATTCTTTAAGGTTCGTTTCTTTGTTTTCTATACCCAGACACTTGCAGACAGCCTTTCCAAGACCTTCTTTTTCCATCATGAGCGGAACTTCATAGATGGATTTTGCATTTAGGTTTTGAATAATACAATCTGTTGCAACATTGCAAAAAAGTGCCAGTTTCTCTTTTGTGGAAAAATCTACCGGCATTTCACTTCGAAGCATAATAATATCCGGCTGAATACCTAAGCCTTGAAGATCCTTTACGCTGTGCTGTGTCGGTTTTGATTTAAGCTCCTGAGCCTTTTTCATGTATGGTAAAAGTGTCAAATGGATATATGCGCAGTTTTCTATACCGACTTCATACTTAATTTGCCTGATAGCTTCAATAAACGGCAGTGATTCAATGTCGCCCACAGTACCGCCGATTTCTGTAATAATGACATCGGCATTGGTTTCCTGTGCCGGCAGAAGAATTCTTTTGCGAATTTCATCTGTTACGTTTGGAATAACCTGTACGGTACCGCCTTCGTATCCGCCTTCACGTTCGCGATTTAATATTGTCAGGTAGACACGGCCTGCTGTAGTATTACTGCTTTGAGAGAGTGCTGCATCGGTAAAACGCTCATAATGACCAAGATCAAGATCTGTTTCTGCCCCGTCATCGGTAACAAATACTTCTCCATGCTGACAGGGATTCATTGTTCCAGGATCTATGTTCAGGTACGGATCAAATTTCTGGTTGATTACGTTCAGTCCGCGGCTTTTTAGTATTAACCCTAAAGATGCCGCTGCAATGCCTTTTCCTAGTCCGGATACAACACCGCCTGTAACAAACACATACTTGGTCATGATATCTCCATCTTCCAGCATACAGCTGAATGTTTAATAAAATTAGTGCTGATTATACCAAAATCTAGTCTTTTCGTCCATAAATATGACTTGAGTATTCGGAAACTAATGAAATTAGTTTCCGGGCAGCTTCAGGTTGTGACGTTATCAGTGTGGAAAAAGCATCCCTTGAGACTGTCAGAATACAGATGTCGGTATAAGCCTTAGCCGAAAATATACGATTTTGATGGAAAAAACTGGATATTTCCCCAAAAAAGTTTCCGCTTTCCAAATAGCGGGTGTAGTTTTGTGTTGATAGTTCAACAGTACCTGAAAAAATGAAATATGCCTCACTGCTTGAATCTCCTTCGGAGAATAGAGAAGTACCCTTCGTAATAGTACTATAATTCGGGCTTTTTACCGGTCTATTCCTGGAATTCATAAATAGATATCTTTCCAGAGTTTTAAGGAGATTGGTAGTATTTCTGTCCGGAAGCAGGAATAATTCTGCTAAAAGCAGTGTATCAAAAAATTGGATTATGTAAATCATCTGAGCGCTAATAAGAAAAATAATGAAAAAAGAAAAAACTTCGAGCAGTAAAACAATCAGGCTGCTGAGTATTCCATATATCAGATTGTAGCGGTATGTAATAAGAAAAAATGAAAAGAAGAATTGAATAATTACAATACTTATTACACAGCCGGCTGAAAATACAAGGCAGGTAAACCAGGACGGCTTTGTTCCGGAAACAAAACGAAATACCAGAATTACAATAACAAAAATTACAAGTTGCGGAAGAAATTTGGCAAGTTTAATACCGAGCGTAAGAAAAAAAGTTCTCAGGGACTCAGGTATAAAACGCAGAATAAAAGGTGCCGAGCTTAAAGAACTTGAAAAAAATGAAACAACAGCAGTTGAAACAAATAAAAGAAGTGCAATGCTTATAACGATAAGAATTTCTCCAAGAAAGACAAACGCATTGGAAATTGCCCCCTTTTTCTTAACTGTGCTGTGAAAAATACTTTTTACTGCAGCAGCTATTGAAAAAAAGAAGCGCTGTGACATCCAGACAAGAAAGATTGATAATGAGACTTCAAGCGCTCCAATTTTTTTTGTAAAAAGCAGGTTTTCTATGAGATTGTGTGCTTTACCGGTGTCGAGAAATATAGCTTGAGTGTCTATTAAACTAAAAAGAATATCGGGCGTGGTATGGAAAACTCGAATGAGAACTATCAATATGAGCATAAGCAGGGGAATAATTGAGAAAAGAAAACCGAGCGAGCAGGCTGATGCATGTGTATATAGATTATTCTTAATAAAAAGTTTTCCGCATAAGAAGAAGCTCTGCAGCACTGCTGCTGCTGATATTTTTTTCTTCATAAAGCTAAGTATAGCAGAAAAAAAACATTTATGATATAGTCTACTTTGCTACATTAGTGGAGGATTATTAATTATGGAACGCTGTTTTGTCATGCTGAAACCAGGCACCGTTAATCGAAGAATTGCAGGAGAAGTAATATCCCGGCTTGAAAGAAAAGGTTTACGTCTTGTGGGCGTAAAGATGCTCAATATGTCGCTTGAGCTTGCTAAAACCCATTATGCGGAACATGAAGGCCGTCCTTTTTATGATACGTTAATTCAGTATATAACATCAGGCCCTGTTATTGCGATGGTTTGGCAGTCGGATGATTGCGTGACTTTGGTGAGAAAATTGACTGGAAGTACAATAGTTACCGAAGCTTCTCCTGGAACTATCCGGGGGGATTATTGCTGTCATACACCGCATAATATTATTCATGCCTCAGATTCTAAAGAGAGTGCAGAGCGGGAGATCAGCTTATTTTTTAAACCCGAAGAACTATGCGCAGATAGTGTCTGTGTCCGGTACTAAGGTATAAAGAGAGTTTATTGGTTTACCTGTATGAGACAAAAGGTTTTAACAAGAGGTAGAAGATGGAAAGCAAGAATATTGGTGTAATTGGAGCCGGTGCATGGGGTACTGCCATAGCACATGCTTTAGCTAAAGAGGGTCATTCTGTAGAAATTTGGGCTATGGAAGCAGACGTTGTTGAAGGAATAAATGAAAAACACGAAAATTTTAAATTTTTGGAAGGTTTCTCTCTTTCTCAAAATGTAACTGCGACGCAGAATATTCAAAAGGCGGCTTCTCAAAAGGAATTTCTTATTCTTGCAAGCCCGTCTTTATACCTTGCAGGAACCGTTGCTCAACTGCTCAGTGTACCGTCTATTGCCGACGGATCAACGTGTATTGGTATTTTAACAAAGGGTTTTGTTCCTGCAAAGGACGGACCTAAACTTATAACTGAAACCCTGGAAGAAGTTCTTCCTCCCTCATATAAAAAAGCTCTTGTTTACATATCCGGACCGAGCCATGCTGAAGAAGTTGCTATGGGTAAGTTAACCGGACTAATTGCCGCAAGTGAAAATCCTAAAAATACTATTCGATTTAGAGAACTTCTTAAAACTCAAAGCCTCATGGTCTTTTCAAGTCTTGATGTCATTGGTGTTCAGATATGCGCAGCTGCGAAAAATGTTGTTGCTGTCGTTTTCGGCTGTCTTGATGCTGTTGCACAGAATTCAGACTTTTTCGGTGATAATACCGAGTCATTACTTCTTGCTGCAGGTTTAAATGAAATACAAACACTCGGCTTTGCCATGGGGGCTACGCATTCAGAAACCTTTACTTCGATTGCAGGAGTAGGGGATCTGGATGTTACCTGCCGCAGTAAGTACGGAAGAAACAGAAGATTCGGTCATGACATTATAAATAAAAAGATTTTAGAAAATTTTTCAAGCCTTGATGATCTAATCTCGAGAATTTCTGAAATTGGATACCTTCCTGAGGGTGCTGTTGCCTGTAAATATATTCAGCAGATTGCCTCAGACAGAAATATAAAACTGCCGATCTGTAATGGCTTATATAAAATATTGAATAAAGAAATTGAACCTGTAGACTTTTTAAAGGAGGTCTTGCGCTAAGCCTATGCTGGAAAAAATTACAAATACCTTTTCGGACGTTTTTACACGTATAACCGGAAAAGCATCTATATCAGAAAAAAATATTGAAGAAGCTGTAGAAAGTATTAAAATTGCTCTACTCGAAGCCGATGTTAACCTGCGTGTTGTAAGACGTTTTGTCAACAGCACCATAGAGGAAGCTAAGGGCGAAAAGGTTCTGCGTTCTGTAGATCCGGGGCAGCAGTTCATAAAAATTGTTTATGACAAAATTATATCTCTTTTGGGCGACCAAAAACAGGACCTAAAGCTTAAGGGCCCAGATACTCAGTCTGTGATTCTCTTTTTGGGTTTGCAGGGTTCCGGTAAAACTACGAGTGCTGCGAAACTCGCGGCCCGTCTTCTAAAGCAGGGCCGAAAACCTGTTTTAGCCGCATGCGATCTTGTACGGCCTGCAGCCGTTGAGCAGTTAAGCATTCTTGGTCAGAAAATCGGCATTCCTGTTTATAAAGAAGATACTAAAGATGCCGTTCGTGTTGCAAAAAATGCACGGGATTATGCAAAGAAAAACGGTTATGATACACTAATCGTCGACA
>JAKJFV010000055.1 GCA_022704725.1 Spirochaetota bacterium | reverse complement strand
TTTATGTATTCATAAGCAGACGCAGTGTTAAACTCCGGCTGCTTTTTTTATTACCCTATGATGACTGTCTGCGCAGCAGAATAATCCGTACAAGAGCTGCAATACCGCCGAGCATCAATAGAGCGCTCGAGACGTCAAAAATATTCCGCAGCATCTGCCCCGCAGTTCCCGTATTGTATAAAACAGCAGAAATTATAAGAAGAACAATGCCTAAAGGAAGTAAGAATAAAAAATTTCTTGTTTTCAAAATTTTTGAATTAAGCCGGGCTTCGGAACGGGAGGCAAATACTTCCGAGAAAAAACTGGTTACGGCATACCACATGCGTGAAAAAAAGTTCGGGTTTTTCATTTTTTCCAAAGCAGCATAACCTTCTAAAAGCTCGCTGTCGGTAAATTCGACACGCTGAGTGTTTTCTTCAAGCTCAATTTCTAAGAGGGATACTTTATCGGTTACATCAACAATGACCGCGTTAATACTGGTCCATCCAAGCCGCTTTGCAGCTTCGAGCCGGCGCTGTCCGGCAACCAATTCATAACGGGAGTTTAATGTTATAGGATTTAAAAGCCCGTAGCGCTTTAGGCTGTCCATTAACGGCTCAATATTACCCAGATCCTTACGAACTCTTTTACGCACTTTTATATCGTTTATAGTAACTAACATATAACCTCCCTCTAACAGGTTAAGGCGAAAGGCCTAACTAGTCAAGCAAATAATTGTAGGAAAGCTCTTCATCTTCCTGCAGAGCAGAATCAGTATCTTCAACAAATTCGCTGTCCAGCAGAGTATTAAAACCTGCGCTTTCATTTATGTCCGGGGGAGTTTGCTCTTCTAAATACTCAGTAAATGAATCTGTAGTTGTTAATCCTAAAAAAGATAAATCGAGCACAAGAGCCGTGCTTCCCTCTATTTTAGGCGCCACAGAGCCTGATAAATACTTTTCATCTGCAATGCGTGAAACTCCAATTTCTCTTGCACCTTCTCTATTTGCGTGGTCCTCGCATACCTGCAGGGGCTGCGTTCCTTCAAGAAAGTATTGTGTCGTTGAACTTGATCCGCAAGATTCTGAGAGCAGATCCCCGGAGACAGAACAGACAGTCGCTTTAACCAGACCTGTTTGAGGCTCCGTAAATCCCTTATAAGGGTAACCTTCATGAGCCCTTCTCATATAATCACCCCATGCCACACCTGATAACGTTGAACCGGTTAATTCCAAGCCCAATGTTTTTCCTTTTTGCGGAAAGCCGAACCAGATTACCGTAGTTAGATAGGGAGTGTATCCTACAGCCCATGCATCCGACCAGTTTTGAGTAGTTCCTGTTTTTCCTGCTGCGGGAATACGGAATTTTTTACCGTCGGCGTCTCTATATTCAAGCTTTGTACCATTTGCACTTCCGTATGCAAGTGTTCCCATTTCAACAGATTTAGACAAAATATCTGTCATTATGAAGGCAGTCTGAGGACTTATAACCTGAATAGCGCTGCCTTTTTTCTTCTGCTCAAGACGTAAGTCCTGTTCAGGGTTTGCAATGATCCTGCCTTTTTTATCTTCTACTGATAGTATTGATATAGGGGTAACCTCTTTTCCCTGATTGCCGAATATTGCATAAGCCCTTGCAATTTCTATAGGTTTAACAATGCAGGTTCCTAATCCGAGCGGGTATACCCGGACAAAATCTCTTTCCTTGTACAGAGAGTCAGGTATGCCTAAAAGGGCAGTAGCACGATTTATTGCTGCATCAAAATCGATTCCTTTAAGAACATGTAAAGAAGGAACATTCATTGACTTTGCAAGCGCATACCACAGTTGAACGGAACCCATCCACTCGCCCCGGAAATTTTCCGGATAATACGGAACTCCGTTCTCATTAGTAAAAAAGGTTGGGACATCGTCAATCTTTGTTGCAGCGGTAAATTTTCTGGAATCTATTGCAGCTGAGTAATATAAGGGTTTAAAGGTGCTTCCGGGCTGCAGAAGTCCTTGAGTTGCTATATTAAACTTATTATCAGTATTAGAATTTCCGCCTACTAAAGCAGTAATATACCCGGTTTCGTTTTCAATAGTAATAAGCGCGCCTTCAATGGTTGATTTCGTAGTTTCTTTATTTTTCTCAGCATTTGCCTTATTTACAACAGCAAGTTTAATATCCTCCATGCCGAACATGAGCGACATGACATCAAGAATCGGATTAATCTCATTTTTATATGCAGACATCGTCAACTGCTCGTTTCTTTGCTCTGAGACCTTAAGGCTTGGTATATCGAAAATGAGCGAAATAAGCTCGGTTACCGGTATATAGGTCTGAACAGCTAAAGACGTTTTGGCCCCTGTTGATCTCTGATTCATCCAGTTGGCATACCTTATTCGCTCTTCCATGATTTCCTGGGCAGCAATTTGGTGTTTAAGATTCATGGTAGTATTTACAGTAAAACCGCTGGTATAAATATCATTGCTGCCGTACATCATATTGGTGAGTTCTGAAAGAACATGAGCGCTGAACCAGGGAGCCTTATCTTCTCTCATAAAATAGGCACCGACATTTGTTCTTGTTGGATCAAAAGTTTCCCAATACTTATTTTGAGAAGCAGCAGCTTCATCTTCAGTTATAAATCCGTTTTTTACCATCTTTGCAAGAACTTCCGCCTGCTTGTTTTTTGCCTGGTTGGGATACACAAAAGGATTATTATACACCGGAGAGGACAGCTGACTAACCAATATCGCAGCCTCTGCAGGGGTTATAAGTGAAGCATCTTGGCCAAAATAGTATTTTGATGCAGCACTGACACCATTGGTTCCGGCTCCAAAAAAAACTTTATTAAGATATAGTTCAAGTATTTCCTCTTTAGAATAACGCCTTTCCATTTGAAAAGCCCAAAAAAGTTCTCTTAGTTTTCGGGCATATGAAATGTCAGAGCGGTCATCATAGAGATCTCCTGCAATCTGCTGGGTAAGAGTACTTCCTCCTCCCATATTTACATTAATAAGTTTTCCATAAACAGCACGGATTATAGCTTTAAGGTTATACCCGGAATGTTGAAAAAAAGTTTCATCTTCACGGGAAATAAGGGCATCAATGACATGTTTTGGAAGATCTATAATATTTATTAATTCCCGTTTTTCATCTGCTGCAAATTCTGTTATAAGCTCTCCATTAATATCCAGGAGGCGTGTAGGAAGGGCTACATCGAGTTCAGAAAAATGTTCGGTATTCTTTACATCAACAGTGGATGCTAACAGGAGCCCCAGGGCAGTACCGAAAAGAACGGCAAAAAAGGCAGTACATAAAAAAACAAAAATTGTCCTTTTCTTAATTTTTTCCATTCATACAAGTTATGAAACCCGGCTGGTTTTGTCAAGAGGCGGTAAAAAGAGCTCTCTTTTGTTTATGCGGATTTAGCGTAATAAGGGGTTTCTTTCATATTCTGAATGAGCAAAAAAAAGGCCGGTTAAGTAACCGGCCATGCCCATCAGGCAGCCGAACAGACAATGGGTGGGAGGGGATTTGTCTGCCCGACATTATATATATCGGTATTTACTGTAAAACCTTGAATACTATTTTTTTTATTCTTCTCTAATAATTACATCAAATAACAAAGACGCAGTATAATTTCTTCCCTTAAAAGCCTGAATAACCTTAACAATCTCATAATCGTCGAGCATAAACTTTAGAACATGCTCCCCTTCTGTTATCTTATACGGTTTTTCAAAGTCTATGAGCTGAATATCATTAAAAAACAAAGAAACGCTTTTAGGTATAGATACATACAGCAGCGGATCATTATCATGAAGCTGAATTTGCACCTTCGATACGTATCCCTGCTCTACTTTTACCGTTCTTACTTCACTTCTATAAAATTCTGATACAACCGCTATGTGATGAATACCGGATGACAGTAAAATTTTCCCGTTATTCAATTGAGCCTGTTTTTCATCTATAAAAACAGTGTAGTCTTTTTTCTCCAAAACCGGAGTATCAGGTACCGCAGGCTCTGCTTCACCGGCTTTTACTGCAGGAATTTTCTGTGAAGCAGCGGGGTCAGGATACTGCATAGAAAGATCGAGAAGTCCCTTATCTATTATTATAGGTTTAACTTCAATGTCAAAGACTGCTTCCAAAACCGAGACCGGAGTACCCTTCATTACAAGCTGCAGTCTAAAATATACATAGCCCTCTGCAATATCTACAATGTACGGCAGAAGCGCAGAATACGGGGTTTCTTTGAGACCGTGATTATGTATTAGAGGTATTTGAAGATTGTAGCTGAGTTTTCCGGGAAAGGTGTCGAGGTGGAGTTTATTACCGGAATAATCAATGGTATTTTGTGAAGGCTCCGGCTGCATGTCTGTGTAAATAGAAAAAGCAACAGCATCTCTATACTCTGTTACAGATTTTGGAATTTTTATTTCTAATGAAAGCCCGCGCAAAAACAGCGGGTTATCCGGCAATTTTACAGCCAGCATATCATTTACGGTAAGACGTGTTTTATGAGAACTAACCTCATCGGTCATTTCTACAAGAATTGTTTCATGTACACGAAACATATCCTTTGCGCTGCAGAATAAAGAGAACAATGTAAAGAAACATAACAAAACACTCTTTTTCATTTGTTTATCCCTTGATCATAGAAAGAGGATCCACCGTTTTTCCGTCAACCCAAATTTCAAAATGCAGATGCGCACCTGTTGAAAAACCTGTTGAACCGACTTTCCCAATACTGCTGCGTGAAAAAATAAGATCGCCCGCTGTAACAGAAATAATCGATAAATGAGCATAGAAACTGCGTGTTGATGCATCATGTTTAACAATAATAAAGTTTCCATATACCTCAGACCAGCCTGTTTGCTCGACAGAACCTGCCTTACAGGCAAGCACCGGCGTTCCTTCCGGGGCGGCAAAATCAACACCGTCATGAAATATATAATGACCGGTTATCGGGCTTTTACGCATTCCGTAATCTGAAGTTAAAATACCATTCGGCAAAGGCAGCTGTAGAGCGGAATCAAGGAAAAAAGCGCGTTCTGTGGAGCTTAAACGGGCATTTTGAACGAATGAATACTTAATATTGTCGAAAGTATAGCACGAATATTCAGAGTCTGCCAAGTATTTTTGTGCAAGAAGAATTTCCAATGGAGTTTTCGGATCAAAGGGCAAAAAGAGACCCGGACAAGTCGGCAGTAAAAGGGTTTTACCTTCTATTGAAGCATCACTTCCGTTTATTCTGTTCAAAGTTGCAATTGTTTCGTAGGGCAGTACACAGCGTGCTGCTATAGTAAGTAAGGTATCCGAACTGAGCGCTGTATATTTAAAAAATAATACATCCACAGGTTCAGCTGAACGGGCAATCTGTTTATATGAATTTTCAATTTCCTGCGAAAATTGTTTAAATAGAACATTCGCTGATGAAAGCTCTGCAATGACAGGAAAACGGTTTGATTGAGCTGATAAAGAAGCTGAAACAGCTATTAAAAAGGCGAAAAAGAGAGCCTTACTTCCTTTTATACACAAAGGCGGCAATTCCGTAGAGAATAAGACCTGCGATCAAGGATAATAAACCAAAAAAACGGTATCCTTCCAAAACAAAAAGAAAAAAAACTATTATGGAAGCTGCAAGTACAAAGAATAACACAATTGAACGAATAAAATTTTGTATTTTAATCTTTTGCTCATCTTTGGGTGTAATGAGGAAAAAGGAACGAAGTCTTTTAATAAAAATGAAAAGAAAAAATAAGAATGCGGTCAACCCTACGAATAAAGAGTATAACGAAGGATTATAAACAGAAAACTTCCATAGAGGAGTAACAACGATGAAAGCAAAAAGAGCGCAAAAAACAAATAGGAGGAGTATTTTTAGTAGAAAGGAAAATATCTTAATATAGTTTGATATAAAGTTATGTTTTGTCATAGTATGCGTAAAGACCGTTTAGTAAAAAAAACCGGCAGTTAACACTACCGGTCCATACACTAGTCTTCGATGATTGCTTCTGTTGGACAGGCTGCTGAACAAGCTCCGCAACTCACACAAGTATCAGCATCGATAACGCGTACATTACCTTGTTCGCTGATTGCTCCAACCGGGCATTCGCCTTCACATGCACCGCAGTTTACACAGGCATCTGTTATTTTGTAAGCCATATTAAAACCTCATAAAATGAATTTGTATCATTAAAATAACATAGAACGATGATTAAGACAAGCTTAACTGATAAAAATAGATCTTTTTTTTCAAAATCAGTTGCCCTTACAAGGGTCTTGAGGCATAATGTACAGTATGGGTGGAAAACAGCAGTTAATTAAAAAAAATCTTTCATTTATAAAGGTTTTACCTCAATGGGCTCAGGATTTATCCTACAAATACTGTTCAAAAACAGTAAATATGTACATTGTCCACGGCAATATCCGGGATTTTTTACCGCATACCATGAATGAGGGCGAATTTTCTTTTAAGAAAATTCAGGAATACATTTCTGATGTTCTTTTTGGAAACGGCGACATAATAGCTTATTATGACCGTTCCAGCGGGGTAACATTTTGTACATCCGAAATGGAAAAAGAATATCTTGCAATAATGAAGCGTTTTTTTCCTCATGTTACACAGGAACAGCTGTTATCAAAAAATCCGCAAGAATCGTTTGAACACCTGGAAAAATACTTTCTCATTAATATTCCTCAAAAAAAGAGAATTGTTTTTTTAATCGATTATGCAGAAACCGTCGTACCCTATGAAAGCATCGGTGATCTTGATGATGCTGACCGTTTTTGTTTAGTCACCCTTAACCGGTGGTCTCATGAGCCTGTTTTTACACAAGGCGATGTTTCCATCATGCTTCTCACAGAAAATCTGACCGACATAAATACAAGATTAACGTCTTCTCCTTCTGTTGTAAAAGTTGCCATTCCCCTGCCCGGCAGTGAACTTCGTACTCTTTTTTTAGAATACCTTCTTGCACAGGAATTAATGCTGCTTGAAAGAGGATTAACACCGGAAAAAATGGGTGCTCTTTCTGCGGGGCTCAATTTATGGCATCTTCATCAGCTTGCAACTGAATCTTTTCAGGAAGATGTACCTATCAGTCTCGATTTTCTCCGCAACAAAAAAAAGGAAATTATTGAAAAAGAAGGGGCCGGTCTTATTGAATTTTTGGAAACGGAACATGATCTTTCGTTTGTTTCCGGACATGAATTTGTTAAAAACAGATTTAAAAATGCTTCAAGAGCCATCAAACAGAATCAGCTTGATGTTCTTCCTATGGGATACTTAATTACCGGTCCCATTGGAACCGGAAAAAGTTTTCTGGTAAGCGCTTTTGCAGGAGAAATTGGTATTCCAATGGTTCGGTTATGTAATTTTTATGCTAACGGCAGCGGAGTTACAGAAACAAATCTTGAAAGAGTATTAAGCATTCTTAAGGCAATGACGCCTGTTGCGGTGATGATTGACGAGGCCGATACCTTTTTGGGAAGCAGGGAAGATAAGAGAGGCGACGGTTCGGGCAGCAGAATTTTTGCTCAGATTGCATCATTTATGGGAAACACCGATTACCGCGGCAAAATTATATGGTTTTTAATCACCAGCAGACCCGATCTCATACCTATAGACTTAAAACGACAGGGAAGAGCCGAAGAACACTTAGCACTTTTTTACCCCGAAACCATTGATGAGAAAATTACCCTTTTTGAAACAATGCAGCGCAAACTCGATATAAAAGTCGAAAAATTCCCCTTACAGGAAATTTTCAAGAAAGTTTCATTTGAAATGTCGGGCGCAGATATTGAAGCAGTACTTGTGCGCTCTAAGATGGAAGCTGCAATGGATAAGCGTGTTATTGTTACCAAAAAAGATCTCGAGCAGACAATTAAAGACTTTATTCCCCCGGTATATCCTTATGAAATTGAACTCCAAAATCTTGTTGCCGTATTGGAATGTACAAGCAGAGAAATGGTTCCCAAAAAGTATCAGAATATGGACAGAACGAAACTGGCTGCTGAAATAAGAGAATTAAAACAGCTGCTTGGAACTTTTTAAATAACTTACCCTAAAGGATTACTCATGACAAAAGAAATGTTAGCAGGCATGATCGACCATACCTGTTTAAAAGCATCAGCATCTGAGAAAGACATTGAAGACCTTTGTATTCAGGCAAAAGAATACGGATTTGCTTCTGTGTGTGTAAACTCATCAAGAACAGCACAGGCGTTTTCGCTTCTCTGCGGGAGCGGAGTTAAAGTTTGTACAGTTGCAGGATTTCCGCTGGGAGCCCAAAGCACAAAAAGCAAGGTATGTGAGGCGGTAACAGCCGTTCAGGACGGAGCAGAAGAAATTGATATGGTTATTTCTGTGGGGCATGTAAAGGACAATGACTGGAATTATGTAGAACAGGATATTCGATCTGTTGTTAATGCCTGCAATGACGCAGGAGCAGCTGTTCAGCGGGAATGCAGCGTAAAAGTAATAATAGAAACATGCCTTCTTAGCGATGACGAAATAATAAAAGTCTGCCTCATTGCAAAAAAGGC
>JAKJFV010000054.1 GCA_022704725.1 Spirochaetota bacterium | reverse complement strand
TGAGAGAGAAGATTGTTGAATACAGCGCTTCAGTTTTCGTTGTGATTGCAGATGAATCTAAACTTGTTTCATCGCTCGGACACAGTTTTCCTCTTCCGGTTGAAATAATCGGGGAAGCGCGTGTATCCGTTATGAAGCAGATAGAGCAAAAAGGCGCCTCATGCACTCTAAGAGAAGGCGTAAAAAAAGCAGGTCCTGTAGTAACCGACAACGGCAACCTTATTCTCGATGTCCTGTGGCCGGCTCATATCAGTGTAGATCCTGTTAAAATGGAAGACGAACTAAATATGATTGCAGGCGTTGTCGAAAACGGTTTTTTTACAAAAAAACGGCCGCTTGTCATGACTGCTCACGCAGACGGAAGCATTAGCATTAGAGACTAAGGTCTTATTCTCAGTTTCTTTGAACTGATAAAGGCTCCGGTTTTGAAGTACACTTCATTGTCCGGAGCTTTTACTATTTAAAAATCTTTGCCAGCACCGGATCTTTCTGGCGCCAGTTTTTATTAACCTTAACCTGTAAATCTAAATCTATTCTATATGAAAAAATCTTTCGCAGGGCCTTAATTGACTCTACCCTGATAGTCTTAATCATCGCAGCGCCCTTACCAATAACCATGCCTTTTTGACTTTCCCGCTCTACAACAAGAAAGGCTCTAACCCAAAGTTCTTTTCCCGGTTTTTTCCATTCCATGTCGGAAATATCAACATAAATTGCATGAGGAATCTCATCGCGGAGCCTCATGATTGCCTGTTCCCGTACAATTTCTGCAATACGAAAATCAACTTCCTGATCCGTATAAAATTCTTCAGGATACATTTTTTCCCCATCGGGAGAAAGGTCGTAGAGAGCTTTAAGAACATCGTTAATATTTTTGTCTTCTTCTGCTGAAATGTCTATAACGCGGCTTGCAGGAATGGACGGAAACTGCTTAGCAATAAAAATACGTGAAGCAGCAGGTCGGGCTTCTTTGAGGTCAATCTTGTTAACGGCTACAACTGTCTTTGCACTATAGGGTCTGACAAGTTCCGCAGTCATTTCTTCTTCTTCTCCAGGAGTGCGCGTTGCATCGATTATGTAAAGAACCGCATCGGCTGTATTAAGCTGTTCAGAGGTGATGCCCTTAAGTTTCAGGTTGAATTTCTTTTCCGAATCGTGGTAACCGGGAGTATCAATAAACACAAGCTGTCCAAGTGAAGTATTTACAATACCGCGCACGGCATTTCGAGTTGTCTGAGGCATGGGGGAAACAATAGAAATTTTTTCTCCGCTTGCAGTGTTTAAAAACGTGGACTTCCCGGAAGACGGGCGCCCTACTATGGCAACAAGTGCTGTTTTAGCGCCGATCGGCGGCTGTTCAGGCATGTTGTTTGCGGTGTCTTCAATATTCTGTTTTTTGTTTTCGGCAGGAAATGAGCCTGCTGCTTTGTTATCTGTCATGAAGATTACTATACAATAAAAAAGAAACTTGCGGTAGGTCTATAGTTCATATACAAACTAATGAAAAATATTTGTAAAATTCGCTTTTGTACCTCTTGCAAAATTTCAAATCTATGGTAGCATATACCTAGGTGAGCGGGAGTTAAGTAACAGAAAACATTCGATTATGAATGAGGAGTTACAGCTTACCAGGCTTGTGAAGAGTGTTAAGATTATGGGACCCTTAGGAGGTATCAGCAATAATCACACACTCTATATACTTGAGGACTTGAGCAATGTCGAGTCTTATTTATGTAAAAGCTGCAGGAGGCCGTTATGGATAATCCGCCTGAAATACATGCTCCGAAAGGAGCAAAAAACTAGACCCTTTCCCTGTTCCGTATGGAACAGGATAATAAAGATCGACCGTTGTAGAGTAGAAAAAAACTCGCGGTCAATATAAGCCGGCGACAGGCCGGCTTTTTTTTATGCTCAAAATAGTGTATTCTTTTTTCAATGTCAGTACCTTCACTTAATTTCTATAATGACTGCACTCTCTGTCCCCGTTTTTGCGGAGTTCCCCGTACAATGGGTGTAAAGGGTTTTTGCAGAGAAACTTCAGATTTACGTATAGCTTCTGCGGGACTCCATTTTGGAGAAGAGCCTCCAATAACTGCCTCTGGAGGATCTGGAACAATTTTTATTACAGGATGCAGCCTTCGCTGTGCGTTCTGTCAGAATTATCAGATTTCGCAAAAAGAGATGGGCTCGCCCGTATCTATAGAAGAATTTGCCCGTATATGCCTTGTTCTTCAGGATGCGGGGGCAGAAAATATAAATATTGTAACCGGTTCTCATGCCGTTCCGTCAATTGCACTCGGCCTGGAAAATGCAAAAAAGAAAGGGCTCATAATTCCTGTGTGCTGGAATTCTTCTGCATACGAAACAGTGGAAACCCTTTCCATGCTTGACGGGCTTGTTGACCTTTGGCTTCCCGATCTAAAGACGCTTAATCCTATTATAAGTGAAGCTGTGTTCAAGGCTGAAGATTATCCGAAGTATGCTAAAAAGGCAGTCCGCTGGATGGCTGACAATAAGATTCTGTCATTCACACAGAAAAAGGACAAGGAGGGAAACCTCATTGATAAAATGCTTTCGGGAACCGTTGTCCGCCATCTTATACTTCCCGGCAGGCTTGATGACACCGTTCTAGTCCTCGACTGGTTTAAAAAGCATTTAGACGGAAAGGCGTATTTATCGCTGATGACCCAGTATACACCGGTTCCTTCTCCCGATGAACTGTATACAAAAACTGAGCAGTGCGAACGCTGTACTTCACTTTCAAGCTTTCAAAATAGACTTCTTAATGAAACAGAATTTTCCAGCATTATTTCTCTTATAAACTCTTATGAATTTGAACAGGTTTTTTATCAGGAATTAACATCTGATACCGACTGGCTTCCCGATTTTAATGCAGTGCAGCCGTTTTCAAATGCATTGGCAAAGCCCGTATGGCACTGGAAAAACGGTTTTCTTAGCTGAGTTTTTTAGAAATATTGCGCAAACTATGATATACTGATAAACGGAGAATTGTGCTCTAAGTAAAAAAATAGTTAGGAGAGTTCCGTATGGCCAGTGAGATATCTTCTTTAGAAAGAAAAACCGGAACGGCAGTCCCTGTAAGTGCATTGCGTACAAAAAGCAGCCTTATGTGCGGCGAGTTTTTAGACCTTATACCCTTTGCCGATTTTTGCAAGAAATCAGGATTATCCATTATACAAATTTTACCGGTTAACGACACCGGTACAGAAAGCTCCCCTTACAGCGCCTTGTCGGCCTTTGCTCTGCACCCTATGTATATTAGTCTAACGGCTTTGCCGGAATTTGATCCTCTCAGTGATGGAGGTAAAAAAACTGAAGTTCTAAGAAAAAAACATGAGTCTGATGCACGTTTTTCTTATGCATTAGTTAGAAAAGAAAAAATATCTTTACTCCGGTCAATTTTTTCAAGCAAAAAAGAATCCATTATATCTTCTTCCGAACTCGCATCATGGATAGCTGGTAATGAATGGATTAAGGTATATGCAGTTTTTTCTTATTACAAAATGCAGAATAACGAAGCTTCATGGAAGCAATGGAAAACCTTTACCAATCCATCTCTTGAACAGATTACGAAGGTCTGGGAAACTCCCGTTTTGCAGGAAGATCTCTTGTTTTATGCGTGGGTTCAGATGAGACTTGATGAGCAGTTTGCAAAAGCTTCTAATTACTGCAAGTCTTTAGGTATTGCACTAAAAGGTGATATTCCAATTATGATGAATGAGGATTCAAGCGATGCGTGGGCGTATCCTCAGTTTTTTATTCAAAGCCTGCGTGCCGGTTCTCCTCCCGACGGACCGAATCCTGTCGGTCAAAATTGGGGTTTCCCCATTTATAACTGGGAATCTCTTGCAAAGGATGATTATTCCTGGTGGAAAAAGCGCCTCCTTGTTTCTTCGCGCTATTACACAATGTTCCGCATAGATCATGTACTGGGCTTTTTTAGAATTTGGGCTGCGGGTGAGTATGAATGTACTGCATCTTGCGGTTTCCCGCTGCCGAATAAGAACATTACAAAAAAAGAACTTAATGATGCAGGTTTTTCAGGCGATCAAATCCGCTGGCTCAGCCTGCCCCACGTACCAACCCGCTCTATAGAAGATGTTAATAATAATGATTATTTAGGTACTCACGGACTCCTTTCAACAATAATGGACCGCTTGGGTAATGAGGAGCTGTGGGTTTTTAAAACCAGTATCCGCGGCGACAGGGATATTTGGGAAAGCAGCCTTCCTCATCCTGTAAAAGAGAAACTTGCACAGCACTGGCGGGACCGATGCCTTATCTGTCTTGGAAAAGATTTCTATTCTCCTTCATGGATTTACCAGGATTCGGCTGCATGGAAATCGCTGGATAGAACAATGCAGGAAAAACTTGGCCGGATTTTCGACGATAAAAAATATGAGATGGAACATCTTTGGGAAAAACAGGCTAGAACCCTGCTTAGCGCCCTTAAAGATGTTGGCGGGATGACGCCTTGTGCAGAAGATCTGGGCGCCCTGCCGGACTCTGTTCCCCATGTTCTTGAGGATTTAGGTATTTACGGATTAAGGGTTATACGGTGGCATAGAGCCTGGCATGATTACGGTCAGCCCTTTATTCCGTTCAGCAGTTATCCTGAACTGAGTGTCGCCTCCACCTCTGTTCATGATTCTTCGACATTACGTCTTTGGTGGCTTACAGAAAGCGATGCCCGCGATTTTTATGCAGCCTTTCCGTCTCCGAACAATGTTGTTTTGGGTCAGTACAACCCCGAAACTGCACGGTATCTTTTAGGACAGGCAGCCCGCGCAGCGAGCGCTTTGTGCATTCATCCTGTACAGGACTTTTTAGCTTTATGTGCAGAATACTATGCTCCTGATCCTCAATCCGAGCGTGTAAATATTCCCGGTTCTGTTACAGAATTTAACTGGACGTACAGGCTTCCCTGTTTAATAGAGGAGCTTGCTGCTAATGTGCCTTTACACAAAGCAATCAATGAGATTGCAGATATGCATACAAGGAAAGAATAATGAAGAAACTATTTGAAACAGCTTTTACAGACAGGTCCTCCGCTTTGGCGCAAAATGCGGCTGAAAACTTTTGCCGGACGATCGAAACAAATCCTTTAATGGAATTCCATATCTGCCGTTCTATTCGTGAAAAATGCAGTTTTGATGAGCCTCTATTTGCTTCTTCGGGGAATGTTGTTCTTACAAATTTTAAGCAGGTTCGTGTATTTGCAAAAAAAATTAATGATCTTTTTGATCCGCTTTTAGAAGGCAGCCGGATGATAAAGGCAGGGCAACTTAATGCTGTGTCCCTCATAGATGAAATTTTTCACTATGTTTGTTTTTTATTTAGAAAACAGGAAAATCCGAAAGCATTTGAAGAACTCTATACTGCCTTAGAAAAGAAACTTGGAGAGGAAAAATTAACCGGTCTGCTTCTGGCCTTTGTAGAAGAGTTTCCGCCGCTTCCTGTTTATAAGGGAAAGATGAGCGCAGAGGAATATTTAGATGGCCGTTCTTCTGCAGCGGACATACTTTCGGGCAATGCAAAAAAGGGAAATGCGTCAGATTCTAAAGCAGTACTTAACAAAGTGAGTGTTCTGGAAGAATTGTGCCTGCTGCATCTTGCAAATGAAAATCCTGCCTTTGATCCTTTTTCAATGCTGTTTTCAAATGAACATCTTGAGAAAAATGCATCGTATGCTAAAGCGTGGACAGAGATTAAAGCTTTTTTTGTTAAGCAGCCTCTTTTTGGACCCAATAAGACTGATCTTATAAGCATGCTCAAAGAGCCTGTGATTGCAAGTCCCAATAGTCTCAAAGGGCAGCTTGATTATATAAGGCAGCATTGGGGATCATTGCTCGGCGAATGGCTGCTTCGCCTTTTATCCGGCATAGATCTTATTCAGGAAGAAGAAAAACCGGGCTGGAGCGGGAATTTTTCCGGACCTCCCCCGATGGAAGCATATAATTACGATTATTTAATGAATGAATACGAGCGGTTCAGCTCGGACAGGGAATGGATGCCCCGTGTCGTTCTCATGGCAAAAACAGTTCTTGTGTGGCTGGATCAGCTTACAAAAAAATACAAAAAAGACATAACAACCCTCGATCAAATTCCTGATGCGGAACTCGACGCACTTTCACGGCAGGGTTTTACCGGTCTGTGGCTCATAGGTTTATGGGAGCGTTCATGGGGAAGTAAACGCATTAAACAGATAAACGGAAACAGTGAGGCTGCAGCGAGCGCCTACAGTCTTCATGATTACGACATAGCACAGGGTTTGGGCGGATGGGAAGCCCTGGATAATCTACGGAAGCGGCTCTGGTACCGCGGCATACGGCTTGCTTCAGACATGGTGCCGAATCACACCGGTCTTGATTCAAAATGGGTAGTAGAAAAGCCCGATTTGTTCTTACAGTCGAGGGATTGTCCCTTTCCATCTTACTCATTTAACGGACAAAATCTGTCGCTGGATCCGCGAATATCAGTATATCTGGAAGATAATTACTATAATAAAACCGATTGTGCTGTTGTGTATAAGCGTGTCGATAATTCCTCCGGGCAGGCTCGCTACATTTACCACGGGAATGACGGAACCGGTCTTCCCTGGAATGACACCGCTCAAATAGACTTTCTTAATCCCGAGGCGAGAGAAGAGGTTATTCAAAAAATTCTTCTGGTGGCACGGAATTTTCCGATTATCCGGTTTGATGCGGCAATGGTTTTGGCCAAAAAGCATATTAAGAGGTTGTGGTACCCGGAACCTGGACAGGGCGGAGACATTGCAAGCCGTGCAGAGCATGCTCTTTCAAATGAAGAATTTGAGAAGCGTATTCCAAATGAGTTCTGGCGGGAAGTAGTAGACCGCTGTGCTGCAGAAGTACCCGATACCCTTCTTTTAGCAGAAGCATTTTGGATGATGGAAGGATACTTTGTACGCACGCTCGGTATGCACCGTGTATATAACAGCGCCTTTATGAATATGCTCAAAAAAGAGGAAAACTCAAAGTACCGTTCTACTGTTAAAAATACTCTCGAATTTGATCCCCAGGTATTAAAGCGCTTTGTAAATTTTATGAATAATCCTGATGAAGAAACTGCTGTTGCACAGTTCGGCAAGGAAGATAAGTATTTCGGTGTTTGTACCCTGATGGTAACGATGCCGGGGCTTCCCATGTTCGGCCACGGGCAGATCGAAGGGTTTACAGAAAAATACGGCATGGAGTTCACTAAGGCATATTGGGATGAAACACCTGATCAAATTTTAATAGATCGGCATGACCGCGATATTTTTCCGCTTATGAAAAAACGGTATCTTTTTGCTGAGATCGAGAACTTTAGATTTTATGATGTGTGGAATAACGGCAGTGTTAATGAGAATATTTTTGCCTATTCCAACCGTTTTAAAGATGAAAGAGCTGTCGTTTTCTATAACAATGTCTACGCGCAGGCTTCCGGATGGATTAAGGATTCATGCAGGTTTGCAGTAAAAAATTCTGACGGCGAAAGCCGTTTTGAAACGCAGACAATTGCACAGGCTGTTGGATTAACAAATGAGGCAAACGCCTATTGCATCTTCCAGGAACATAGGACAGGCCTTTGGTTTATAAGGTCAAGTAAAGAAATTTATGAAAATGGCCTTTTTGTACACTTAAACGGATTTGAGTATCAGGTGCTTGTAAATATAAGCGAGGTTAAAGACGATGAAACCGGCAAGTGGGCTCTTCTGTGCAGCCATCTGAGCGGCCGTGGTGTTATGGATATTGATATAGCTCTTAAAGAAGTATTTCTCAAAGAATTATACAGCGCCCTTAAACTCTTTGCTACAAAAGAATTTTTTGATCAGATTGCAGTTGTTTTTACTCCTGCATTACGGAAGAAAACCGAAAAAATAAAGGATGTTCCGCTAAGTACAATTTTAACGAAGTCTAAAAAAGCAGGTATTCACTATTTTGAAACATTGCTTCGTTTTATAGAAGGCAATTATGGATTTTCTTCAATCCTAGATAAAAAACAGACGGGACTCTCTGCCGGCAGTGAAATTGTATGGGACCGTTTTAAAAAGCGTCTTACAAATCTTGTAAAATTTGCAGAGATTGCACAGGGCAAAGGCTTGCCTTCCGGCAAGACATCTGAAAATACATCTTCATTATCAAATTTTTTGTATGAAGGAATGCTCGCCCATCCGTTTATGAGTGAAATTTTAACAGCCTATACTCTGTTGTATTCTGTACGGGACGTTATTGGTGAAAAAGCTACTGCAAGGGACAGCAAGGAAGACCTTCAAGGGATATGTATGAAGTGTTTAAAACACTGCTCGAGGTCACTAAGTTCTGCGATTATCCTATTTTGGTAAAGGATCTTCAAATGTCAGCTTATCTTGTTTCTGAAGCAGTTGTACGTTCTCCCGAATCATCGATTATTCTAGGTGCGAATATTTATGATAATGTTCTTTGGATAAATAAAGAAAGAACAGAATTTGCTGTATGGGCTGCAGCACTTGTATATGCAGTTTTTACGGCGAA
>JAKJFV010000053.1:1844-8539 GCA_022704725.1 Spirochaetota bacterium | reverse complement strand
CCGGAGTCGGTAAGGCTGCCTATTCTGTTATGGAACAGGGCAAAATTGACCAGATTCTTTCGAGTAAACCCGAAGAAAGACGGTACCTGTTTGAGGAAGCGGCCGGTATAACCCGTTTTAAGGTAAAAAGAGCAGAGGCGGAGCGGAAGCTGGAACGCACAGAGGAAAACATGAGACAGGTCGAGGGTATTCTCGGCGAAGTAAAAAGGTCTTATGATTCATTAAAAATTCAGGCCGATAAAACTATTACCTTCCGCTCTCTTAAAGAAGAAATCTTTAATTTTGAGCTCGATATTCAACTTTTACGTTTGAAAGGCTTTACCCAGGATAAAAACCGAAAAGAAGAAGATCTTTTAACTATTACTTCAAAAAGAGACGAAGCACGTTCAGATATAGACGCTATTAATGCATCAGTTGCAGAACACATGGACGAAGTTAATTCCATGCAGTCCTCTCTTATTGCTATGAATCAGGAAATTTTCGGTCTTGCAGCTGAACAAAGGGGCAAGCAGGAGCAGGTTAAACTTCTTACAGAACGGCAAAACGAAGCACGGTCTAAAGTCGGTTTATTAGAAAGCAGAAAAAGAAGCTTAACCGAGCAAGTGGAAAATTTGAGGGAAGAAGTGGATGAACAGGAAGCAGGTCTCCGCGATATTCATAAAAGGTTATCAGACATTGCTCAAAATATTACTTCTTTTGAACAAAACATTGCCTTGGCAAGTAATCAAATAACAGAAAATGACCGCAGAAGTGCAGAATACGAAAAAAATATTGTACAGCTTGATGAATTGCGTTCAGAGCTTCAAAAAGAACTTGAGGCAATAACAGAAGATATTGTAACAGAACTCGATACACGGCTCAAAGAAGCCGGATATTCATCAAAAGCTCATACACATTCTCAGGAAAAAGTTCTTCAGCTTATATCTCAGTTAAAAGTCCTTCTAAACGGAAGAAAAGGGTTATTTTCAGATTTCAATGCAATAGATACCCATTCGCAAGCCGATGTAAAAACTCATTCCCAGCAGGTTGTATCTGCTTTTACAGAAGCGGAAAAACTGCTTCTTGAACTTGAAGCTTCTTTTGATGAGTATAAAAAAAGCGCCCCTCTTTTTCTCGATGAATTTTTATCGCCCGAAGGAATTATTACCAAAAAAAGAAGCATAGATGAAAAAATTCAAAAAAATCGGGAAGAAGCAGCAAAGGTTAGAACAAATATTGGATCATTAAAGGCAGAAAATACTGATCTTGCGGTAAAAATAGACGAATATAGAACAACTCTTGAGAAACTTCGAATTTCTCAGGCTCAAATGAAGGCTCAAATTCAATCTGCAGAAGATCAGATTAGAATTTTGCGCCGTGAATTAAGTTCTCAGGAATCCTCCTTACGTGAGCTCGAAAATGAATTGTACAGCGAGCAAAAAAGATTCGATGAATTGAGAGATCAGATTATCGATATGGAAGGAGAAATTGCTTCGCTTGAGCATAAGGGCCGTTCATTAACTAAAAAACTTGAAGAACTTGAACATGATATATCAACAAGAAATAAGGATGTTTCTGGAAAACAGGACTTAATTCAAAAGAAAACCGCAGAATTAGGGAAGTATCAAAGTCAGCTTGAAAAACTTCACCTCGATATGGCTACCTATGAAACCGAGATTCGCAACATTAAAGATAATTTTAGAGAAACTCATTCACGGGATCTTATGGAATTCGAGGAGAGAATGTTTACCATAACGGCTCCTGCAATTGAACTCCGCGAAAAGCTTTCTGCTTCCCGTCAAAAACTTAAAGATCTGGGAAGCGTGAACTTAATGGCGCCGGAGGAATTTGCAGAAACTAAAGAACGGTATGACTTTCTTTCTGCTCAGATTGCAGATCTTGTGAAAGCCCGCGATGATTTACGGCGCATCACCGAAGAGATTAGGGCAGAATCTACAGAGCTGTTTTTATCAACATATAATAAAATTAAGAAAAACTTTCACAATATGTTCCGCCGTCTTTTCGGCGGAGGAAGGGCAGAGCTGCGTCTTGTAGATCCTCAAAATGTTCTTGAGTCCGGTGTCGAGATTTATGCTCAGCCTCCGGGAAAAAAACTTGAAAACATTGCGCTGCTCTCTGGCGGTGAAAAAACCATGACTGCAATTTCATTATTGTTTGCAACCTACATGGTTCGCCCCTCGCCGTTTTGTCTTCTTGACGAGATTGATGCAGCACTCGATGAGCAGAATGTTATCCGCTTTGTTCACACACTGCGCGAGTTTGCTAATGTGAGCCAATATATCGTCATAACACATAACAAGAAAACAGTAACAGGAGCAGGCACCATGCTTGGTGTCACTATGGAAGAATCCGGTGTAAGTAAGGTTATTACCATACGTCTTGAAAATGAAGGCGGTGCCGGTGCTACGCTGCCGGATATTGAGCCTTTTGAAGAAGAAGATGTTGAAGAGGAAAAAGATGTCTTTATTCCTCCTCATCCGCCAAAAAGAAATAAACATCTACACCAGCCGGCGTCTGCGGAACCTGCTGATTCTTTAAACCCTGAATCTGATGCCGAAAGTGATGCTGCAATTGATAGTAACATCGATTACAATGTAGAATTGGATGTACAGCCTGAATAGAGAGGAAGGTTCATGAAAAGTTTTGTAGATAAAATTATCCGTGCTATACAAGACTTTACCGCTCAATTTATTAATGCCCTAGTTGATAAACTGCATCTGCGTGACGCGTATGAAAAAAATCATACGCTGTTCATCGGCGTCTTGGCACTTTTATTGGTGATTATTCTTTTTTCTACAGTACTCATGCTTGCGCGTCCTAAAGGTAAAAATACCGGAACTGCTGTCACAATCAATCCGGATATAACGCAGCCCTTTGTTCTTCCGGAAGAACCTTCTATGAATGAAGACTATTATTTATCAAGACCAAAGAACGAGGTATGGGATGAAGAGGAAGCTGAAAAGTGGTTTACTATTCCCGATAATGCCATGATGGAACAGCTTGAACATGATAATAATCGTTTAATAAATAATTTGCTGGAGGCAAGTCCGTGAAAAAAATTGTTATTATTGCTGCAAGCCTAGTATTAGTCATGTTTTTTTTCTCATGTCAGACGGCTAAGCCTCAAGCCGGGCTTGATGAAGAGTCTGAGCAGATAACTGAACAGAATGAAGTAAATGTTCCTGGCAAAGAAAGCCCGGAGGAATCGTCTATTCAGCCTGATAGTGATGAGGCCGTACAAGACAAAGATACAACTGTTACTGCTGCCGGCTCTTCTCAAATTTCCCCGCCGGATATACAGAATAAAGAAGAGGAATTTATTCCTATTAAAACTCAAGAAATAAAGCCTGCGATTAGTTCAACAGATGAATTTATACCGGTTAATGATGACTCACTTGTTATTGAGCTTACTCCGAAAAAAGAGCAAAATGAAAACCGTATTGTTAAACCAATACTTCGTCCGAGAACTTCAGCCGACACTTCGGCTGCTGCAAAAATATGGAATCCTCAGGAAGGTCTGCAGGATACAGAACAAGATGAAACCATAATCGCTGATGAACCGATATCCGGTGATGAAAATACTAAACAGACTCCAGTACTGCCTGATGAAGGCGGTTCCGTGGAAGATACCGGTGGAATCGTACAGAGTGAGCAGCCGGTGATTAATTTTTCAGAGGTACTTTCTCAACAAGGATCTCAAGACTCCATTCCTGTGCAGAAGCCAGAGATTTCTGCTGTTGAAACTCAACAACCTTTGCTGCCTCAAGGTGATCAGGCATTACAAGGACAAAAGGATCAGACCCTTTTAATTCAACCGTCATCTGTACAGAGGGAGACAATTGATTCCATAGATTCATCTGTTCAAAATCAAAATACGAACCCATCTGACGGGGAAACTCTCAATTCTGTAGAAACCCGGCAGGAGGAAGCCCTGCCGTCGGTGACTAATTTTTCACCTTCCAGGACAGTAGAAGTCAAGAATAACCAGTACATTGATGTAACTTACCCCGGCAGCGGGTGGGTTTACATTGGCGAGGAAGGCGGAAAATCTCTTCTAAATTATTTCGGCAGAAAGACTGATAAAGGCAATACTGTTTTTACCTTAAGAACTAAAGAAAGCGGAAATACGCTTCTTCATTTTTACAAGGTAGATGCATTGTCGGGGTCATACATTGACGATTATTTAGAAGTAATAGTTGCACAGGAAAATTCTTCTCAACAGGAAAGAGTTCAGGTACCGTTGTATGAAATGAGCAATGCCTTAACACCGCCTGATTCTGCTGTACAAAAAGATGAATCTACTCCTCAAAGTACCATTCCCCGTCAGGACCAATTATGGTCCTCTCCTGTTGCTGCAGAACCGGATGTACAAATATTGTTTCCGGATGAAAATGATGTATCTGTACTGTATGATGGTCTTTCCAGTACACAGCTTCTTGAAGAAGCAAAAAATGCATATAATAATGCAGAATACAAAAAAGCCCTCGATATTCTCGATGAGTTTTTACGTAATTCTGTTAATGATCTTGATGAAGCATGGTTTCTTAAGGGTCAAATTTATGAAACGCCTTCTGATCAAAGAAATATACGCAAAGCTGTTGAAGCCTATGAATTACTAACCAAAGCCTATCCGTCGAGTCCGCTTTGGAAGAGAGCAAAAGATAGAATTACTTATTTGGAAAAATTTTATTTTTCTATACAATAAAATTACCTCTGTTCGGTCTATAACATTGGTATAATGTCTATTTCTTTTTATTCTTTAGTTAACAAAACTAAGATAGGTCTGCATACATTAATTTCTTCTGTAGTAGATCCTCAGTCTTGTTTGAGATGCGGATCTGATGCCAATTTCATTCTTTGTGACAGCTGTTTAAAAATCTTTTTTGATCCCGGCTTTTCAATAAAAAGATGCAGTGTGTGCGGAAAACAGCTCATCAGTGAAAAAGATATGTGCTTAAACTGCAGAGATGAACCGCTTTTACTTCATACAGACTCTGTGTATCCTATTCATCCTTACAGATTATGGAAAAAGGAATTGCTGTTTCAGTGGAAAATTAACGGAAATAGAACTTTTTCTTTTACAGCAGCCTCTCTTTATAATCAGGTATTATGCAGTAAATACAATACCATTCCGATTGTACCTGTACCGCCGAGACCTGGAAAAATATTTTCAAAAGGCTGGGATCAAATGCATGATATTTCAAAGATTTTACATAAAATGTACGGCCGTACAATACTGTATATATTGAAACGGACAGAAAAAAAACAGCAAAAAAAACTAACGCGTGAAGAACGGCTGCATCAAATGGGGCATCTTTATGAAATTAAGAAAAACATAAAGTGTATTCCGGAAGAAGTTGTTATTATTGATGATATTATGACGACAGGGGTAACATTGGAAAACTGTGCAGAACTTTTAAAAAAGGCGGGGGTTAAGAAAGTGCATGCTGTAACCTTATTTATTGCAGACTAAGCTACATTTTGTCGTAGCACTGTACTTCTTCACACAGATGAATTATTTGTATTCCTGCCTGAGCAAACATTTCAAGTGAGTCTGCGCTGTCATGATACCGTTTTTCACATACAACTCTTTTTATTCCGCAGTTGATTATGAGCATGGCACAGGTTCTGCAGGGTGTCATTTTACAATAAAGGGTTGCTCCGTCTATGGCTATTCCCCTTTTAGCAGCCTGGCATATTGCATTCTGTTCCGCATGAACTGTTCTAACACAGTGCTGTGTGATTGTGTCGTCTTCGTGTATCATTTTTTTCATTTTATGCCCCGCTTCATCGCAGTGAGGGAGGCCTGCAGGAGAACCAACATATCCCGTAACAAGAATCTGGTTGCCGCGTGCTATTACACAGCCGGATCTGCCTCTGTCGCAGGTTGCACGTTTTGCAACTGTCTGACAGATTTCCATAAAATATTCATCCCAGCTGGGGCGGCGGTATTGATCAGAAGGTATACTGTTCATAAATAGCTTTTAACTCCTCAATTGCGGTTTTTATTTCTTTATCGGAAGGTATCCATGGGTATTTCTTAGAAAGGGAATCTGCCTTTGAATATACATCAATGGTACTGTCAAAAGATGCGTATTCTTTATTAAAAGCATCTGCATCGAGTATCTGCTCCGTATTATTTGATGTAATACCGGATATTAGCCAGCGGTTTTTAATAAATTCTAAATCAGCTACTTCATTGCATTCTGTTACAACAAGTTCATTATCACCTTCATGACGAATCAAATAATATGAAACTGCAAGACTTGTTTTTGCACCCTGCTGTTCCTGAATAGGCTCTCTTTTAACTTCCGGTTTATAATGTTTCGAAAAAGCATCTGCAGATATTGAATCAATTTTAAGCTGAGTTATACCGTACATCCAGTCTGCAAAATCTCTATTAGTATAGAGCCATTGGGCAGGGTGAAGTGTCTGAGAGCTCGAATCATAGGCAGACCTCATCTTATTAATAACATAAAAACTGCTAATCATGTCTTTGTAACCATTGTCAATTGATTTTTTAGTAGTTGAGGAAGCAAGAGTTACATCGAGCTTATTCAAAGATGTATAAAATGATTCAACTACTTCATAAGGGGTTAAACCAATGGTTGTAGGACGATCTTTGTTTTCATTTATTAGAGAAATAGAAGCAGTTAGTATAACTGCTGTAACCGCAGCCGCAATTTTTATCAGCG
>JAKJFV010000053.1:0-1834 GCA_022704725.1 Spirochaetota bacterium | reverse complement strand
TTCTAAAAAAACGTTTAATTCTTACTTTTTGAGACAATGAAGAGGTGAATTTAATTCTATCCTGAGCACTTTCGTTCTCATTATCATGTATGTTCAGTGTTTCACTTTGTTTTATGGTAAGGTCGAGCGGGGGAAGGGCCTTAGTTTTAATTTCCTGAATTTGCTCGTGAATTCGAGGTCTATTCTTTTTATTAACTTTTTTAATATCTGTTGATATACTTAAGTTATGAGACAGGAGATTTGAAAAACTTTCGGATACATGAGTATTCCAATACTTAACAGGAATAAAATTGTGATCCATGTAGTCTTCAATTCTTTCTTCCTCATTTTTTTTAGGAAAGGGGAGTCTCCCGGTAATAATCTCATATGCATAAACACTGAGCATAAAACGCAGTGAATCTGTATGATTAAGGCCCGGGCGGATATAACAGCCGTAAACAGAAGAAGCATCACTTTCATGTAAAAAAGAAACCGATCTTTGAATGTATTCCTGCGGTAAAAATAAAAGAGATCCGTCCTCCGCTATAAGCGTTCCTATTGGACCGCACAGAGGAAGGATTATCTGTTTTTCTATTGACTGCTCAACAGCACTTCGTACTCTCTCAAATACATCAAACCTTCTTTCTGCGTATGAAGGATCGGTAAGAATAGTATGCAGGTTAATTCCTTCAAATGAGGGCCCTGTCATATACATGGTGTTTTCATCTTCTTTTGTTCCGGTAAAACACCAAACTGTAAAGACACATGAACCGTCAGCAAGCCATGAAACAACATATCCGGGACTATTAAGGTACTGCATAAGTTTTGCTTTTGCAAACTCCCGTCCCGAAATATTCATATTACATACTATTTCATCGGAATTACTGACGATCATGAAGTTCTCCTGCTGTAATTATCTGTTGCCTTTTGAATTATACATATACTTAAAGTAATCCATAGAAGTAGAAAATGTTGCATCAAATTGCGGAATTGTTTTTTTGTATGATTCTAAACTCTGCCAGAATGTGTAAAATTCCGGATCTGCACTGTAAGCATCCGCGTAAATACGTGATGCTTCGGCATCAGCATTTCCCATAATCTCCTGGGCCTCTCTCTTCGCAGTAGAATTTATTCTCTGCTGATCATTTTCGAGTTTACCAAGCCATTCAGCCCGTTTACCCTGACCGAGTGATCTGTAAGCCTGTGCAACCTGATTCCTTTCTTTGATCATACGGTTGTAAACACTCTCTGTCATCTCATCAGAATATTTAATCTGGCGCGGCAGAATATCAATAAGCTCAATACCATATGAAGAAAGCATCTTATCAGCCTCTTCTACCATCTCTATAGTAAGCTGACGGCGTCCTTTTTTTACCGACTCAGATTTCGATGATATATTAATGAGGTTTTCAAGCTGGCCTGATGCATCATCAATTAATTCTAATGATGGATCAGTTGAGTTAGTTTCATTAATGATGTTGGAAGAACGAACAATTTCGCTTAAGCGGTGCTGTGTAATAATTGTTCGTGTTGCGGAATCAATTATGTCGCTCAGCCTTGTGTAAGCAGCATCGAGTGTTTTAAATGACTGATAAAACAGCGCAGGATCGGTAATCTTCCAGCGGCTGGTTGTATCTGCAATAATAAACTGGTTTTCTTTAGTCTGAATCCTTTGTGAATCTCCGTCCATAGATAGGATCAATTTAGGATAGGTTGTTACAATGTCAACAAAGGGAACCTTAAAATAAAGACCTGCCTCTGTATGAGCAGCAGTAATCTGTCCAAAACGGGTAATGACAACCTGATAGCCTTCATTAACAATATATAATGGACAGATTACTGCTGCTCATACAGA
>JAKJFV010000052.1 GCA_022704725.1 Spirochaetota bacterium | reverse complement strand
ATGCTTTTACAGCCTGAGGTTTAACGGTTTGCACTGAAGTATTTTGAGGTGAAGCAGATTGATCACGGCGTGCGCCTGCAGTCAATGAGAGTGAAAAGAAAACCAGAAGTACACTTGTTAAAACAATTTTTTGTTTCATTTTTTGATCCTTTAACCCGAAGGGTTATCAGCATATTTTATACTTTTTTACGGTAAGAGCTGATACCTTATATTATAAACAAAAGCAGTCTTTCTTCAAGCTAGTCCGCTATTGTAACTTTCTGATCAGCACCGACAGTACCGGCCTCTTGAGTAGTATTATCATCAATAAGAACCGGAAGCATGTGTTTATTCTTTTTAATCTTAAGTATAACTGAATCTTTGCGCATATCGGCAACAATGGTGTCGCCGCTCCGGCATTCCCCGCTTATAATTTTAGTGGCAAGCTGGTCTTCTATTTCATGCTGTATTAAACGCCTCATGGGGCGTGCGCCATAGGACGGGTCATACCCGTTAGCAATAAAGTAGGAGCGGGCCTTTGGTTTAATTTCCAAAGACAAAAACTGCTCAGCAATACGCTCTTCAAGTTCCTTAATTTGTATATCGAATATGAGCGAAACTTCTTTTTCTGTTAATACATCGAAGACGACAATATCATCAATGCGGTTTAATAGTTCCGGGCTCATTATTTTCTTCAACTCGCTCATTGCACTTGTTTTAATTTCTGCTGCGCTTAAAATACCGTCTGCAGATAATCCGAAACCAAGCCTGTTTTCATTTGTTATTTGACGCGCTCCTGCATTACTTGTCATGATGATGAGTGTATTTCGAAAATTTACAACATGGCCTAAGTTATCACGGAGTTCGCCTTCTTCAAGAACCTGTAATAAAAGATTAAAAACATCGCTGTGAGCCTTTTCTATTTCATCAAGAAGAATGACAGAATACGGTCTGCGCCTGACCTTCTCGGTCAAGAGTCCGCCTTCCTCATACCCTACATAACCAGGAGGGGCACCGACAAGGCGGCTGGAATTGTGCTTTTCCATAAAATCGCTCATATCTATACGGATAAGGGCTTCTTCGCTGCCGAATAGAAACCGTGCCAGTGTTTTTGCAAGAAGCGTCTTACCTACACCTGTAGGGCCTAGAAAGATGAATGACCCGAGAGGTCTTTTGAGAGATGAAACACCGGCCTTTGCCCGTCTTACAGAGGAAGAAATAATTGATATTGCCGAGTGCTGACCAATCACCGTTTTATGCAGTTCTTTTTCCATTCTGAGGAGCCTGTCGCTTTCAGAGATGTCAAGCTGTTCAATGGGAATTCCTGTCATAGTAGATACCACGCGGCAGACATCTTCTGTTGTAACCAGTTTTCGCTGGTTAAGCGATGCAGACTGCCAGGCAGAGCTGATCATTTCAAATTTCTGACGCAAGAGACGCACTTCATCGCGGACTTCTGCAGCCCTTTCATAATCCTGATTCTGTACAAAGTTCTGCTTTTCTGCTGTGAGCGCATTTATACGCTCTTCAAGATCCTGCAGTTCCGAAGGCCGGACATCATCGCTCACCTTCTTCATTGCACCGGCTTCATCGAGAATATCAATGGCTTTATCGGGTAAAAACCGTTCTGTTATGTATCTCATAGAAAACCGTACAATTGCAGAAATTACATCGGGAGCATATTTTACTCCATGAAATTCTTCATATTGTTTTTTAATACCTTCAAGAATTTCACGTGTATCGGAATCTTTTGGTTCCTGAACCTGAACTATTTGAAATCTCCGTTCCAAGGCAGCGTCTTTTTCAAAATATTTACGGTACTCTTTTAGTGTTGTTGCACCGATACACTGAAGCTCGCCGCGGGAAAGTGCAGGTTTGAGCATATTTGAAGCATCCATTGCGCCTTCTGCTCCGCCAGCGCCGATGAGAGTATGAAGTTCATCTATAAAAAGAATTATGTTTTTCTGTTCATTTATTTCTTTCATAATTCTTTTTAAACGCTCTTCAAATTCACCCCGGTACTTTGTTCCGGCAATGACAGATGCTAAATCAAGAGTTAATAATTTTTTATTTAGAAGACTATGAGGAACAGACTGATTAACAATCCGCTGGGCTAATCCTTCGACAATGGCGGTTTTCCCGACCCCAGGCTCCCCGACAAGAACAGGATTATTTTTATTACGGCGGGATAAAATTTGAATAACCCTCTGTATTTCCGTATTCCGGCCTATGACAGGATCTATCTCGCCGCTGCGCGCCTTTTGAGTTATATCCCGGCTGAATTCTTTAAGGAGGGATGCATTTTGGGAATTCTGGGTGTTTTTATTCTGCTGAACTCCCGGATTAGGAGAGGCTGCCGAATTAAAAACAGCCGGTACAATCTGTACCGAATCCGGATTCCTCGTATTTCTGGAAATAACAAGAGCATAGACAGCCCTGCGTATATCTTCATATGAAATTTGATTTTTTGAACAGTACTGCTGAATGATGCTTTGATCTTCGCGCACCGATGCCAATAATAAGTGTTCAGTACCAATGTATTCAGTCTTCATGGAGCGGGATTCTACTGCAGCAACATCGAGCAGTGTACGCATCCTTCTTGAGGGAGGAAGATCTGCAAAGGTTTGAAACCCCTCACGGACAGGAATATGCTGTTCAAGCGCCAGCTGAAGCGTGAGAACATTAACCTTGAGTTCTTTAAGAGCCTCGTATCCCAGTCCGTCTGCACTTTTCAACAGAGCTAATATAACATGCTCAGGCACTAATGAATCTGACCGGGATCGTCGTGCTTCATCCTGTGCGAGAGTTACTAAAAGACGTTGAGCACGCGAAGATAATCCTTTCATACTGTAAGCCTCCAATACTTATGCTGTCAGCTGAACCTTGGCAACCGCTTCCTGAATTATAAGAGAACGAAGTCTTTCAATTTTCTTCTCTTCTGAAACAACATCCTTTTCGTATTTTAACTCGCTTGTTCTTATAACATACTGAAGATGAGCAGTTTGTATACGATAAAGCAGTGCAAATAATTCAGAATTTTCTATACCGCTTAAAATACCTGCATCGGAGCCCCACTTAATCCGGGAAATAAGATCTACCCCTTCCCTGCTTCCAATGAAGCGTGAGTACTTTACCAACGCCAGCGCCCGGTATACCTGGTCTCTAACACTTGTAGGTCTATTATCGGCAAGTTCCTTACGTGTCTTGCGTTCAAATTCTGCAATATGTTTAATGACTAACGACAGCTCATCAATCTGAGAAATTTCACTGCCGGTAAATGAATTACTGGTGCTTATTTGGTAATATGAACCGAGCGACGAGCCCGAGTCATTTCCTGCTCCATAGAAGCCGCTTATAACATATGCTTTTGCCATGAGGTCTTTAAATATTCTGTCAAGGAAGCCGGCTGCAGAAATTGACGGAAGATGTACAAGAACAGAAATTTTCATACCGCTTCCGCAGTCGCCCAAGGAAGATGTTAAAAAGCCGAATTCTTTTGAAGCCGAAAACTGAAGCGTATTTTGAAGATTATCGTCAACATCCTTACATAAGGTATATGCAGTTTGAGCATTTAGACCAGTTACAAATGCTGAAATTCTTACATGATCGGAAGTATTCACGGTACATGCTATTTTGCCGTCATTTCTTACAATTACACCTGCCATGGGAGAAGAGGCTGTCTCCGGGCTTATAACGCCTCTTTCCGAAAGGATTCTCTGCCCAAGGGGATCAAGATTTTTTACTGCAAGAGACTGATACTTTTGATCAGGATCCATCTGAGAAAATGAATCAAAAACCAGCGATTTGACCCGCTGAGCATCATCTGAGCGGAATGCATGAGGAAAGGGAAAACTTGCAAGATTGCGGGCCAACCGCACTCTTGTCGATAATACAACATCGTTTTCCTTACCCGGATATGAATACCAGGCATCCTGAGTTGTCTGCGGAGACCGGCTGTCGGGTTTATTCATGGGCGGATCCTTCACTGTGATCAGAATCTGCACTAAGTACGCCGTTTTTTTCAAGGACCCTGAGTCTGTCCCTATACACAGCTGCCTTTTCGTAGTCTTCTTCGCTGATCGCTTTTTCCAGTTTTGACTGAAGCATCATTCTGTCGGTCAAAGATGACTTAAAATATGCAAGCTGCCTGGGATAAGAACCTGAATACTCTCCGTCAATACCGTCTGAACGAAGCTGAGCAGCTATTTCTTTTTTAAAATTCTCATAACACTCCGGACACCCGGCTCTTTTATTATCAATAATATCCTTTAAAAGCTGACCGCAAACAGTACAAGCTCGATTTTTTGCATGTTGATTGAGACCGGTATCTACTAAGCCTGATAATAAATTACCTAAAGACATTTCAATTTTTGATTCTTCAGCAGAAAATCCGCGGACTCGTGCGCAATCGGTACAAAGGTGAAGTTCATTTACAGAAGAACCGTTCACCTGACGGATAAAAACAATTGCATCTTTTTCATGACATATATCGCATTTCATAATAAGCTCCAAATGAGCTATACCTTCCGCAGAATTGAAAGCGGTTTTTCTTTACCTGCGCGTATAGCCGGGAAAAGGGATACAGCAAGAGACAGGCACATCGTTACACAGGCTATTAAAAACAGCTCAATAAATGGAACGGTAACCGGAACCTTTGCTAAATAAAATTCAGGATCAAGGACCTGAACAGCTTTATAACCTTCCTTTTCTATTATACTATACACAAAATACATGAAAAAGTTAACTATTTTTTCAAATAGAACAATAATTTCATTGACATTTACTGCACACACCAGACCCAGCGGTATACCGAGTATAACACCGGAACCGCCTATACATGTTCCAATAAGAAGGAACGAAATGCTTATGCCTGCCCCAGAGGCCCCCACGCTTTTTAAAATAGCAATCTCTTTTCTGCGTTCCATTACAAGCATTACGAGGGCCGAAGACACATTGACAGATGCAACAAGTACAATTAAAAACATAACAAGCAGAAGGAGCATCTTTGTAGAAGCATAATTTTCATATTGTGCTGTATTCAGCTCATTCCACATATAGGCAGTGTCTGTCAGAGGCAGTACATCATCAACGGTATTATATACTTCGTAAATTTCTTCTGTAAAAGGTGATAAAGTTTCAATCCCTACAATCATCTGAACATTTGATGTTGAAAAAACATCAAATGCATATTCAAGAGGAATAAAAACCCAAAGAGAATCCAATTCCTGATACCCGCTTGAAATTATTCCTGAAACCTTGAAAATAGAAAGTTTGGGAATTACTAAACCTGAGGCAGATACCGAAGAACTTATGATGTAAAAGGAATCTCCAGCTCCTATACCAAGATTCTTAGCAGTTTTTTCCCCAATAAGCGCATTTTTCCCGCCGTCTAACGACATTGAACCCTGCACCAAAGAAAAATAGGTTTTAAAAGCATTATTATCAGTAAACACAGAATTTTCTACAGCGCGGACAGTAATTCCGGTTCTTCCCTTTTTACCTGAGCCAAGGGCAACACCCTGGATTTCTGCAGAAGCACTAAGCACGCCGGTCAGTTCTCTCATCTGTTTGGAAATATCTTTAAGTTCATCTATTGGAGAATTTGCCTGAATTGAATTATTTCTATGTTCTATTTGAATATGATAACTCGACAAACCGACAATTCTGTCGGTAATACCTTCGATCATTCCGTCTGCAACAACAAGAACGACAACGAGAGGTATGAGACTTAACGCAACACAGATAACAGCTCCAGCCATGCTTTTGCGGGCGTTTGAAGGAGTTTTATGCTTAGGAATAAGCATTCTAAATGCAAAAAGAATTGATGCGGCAGTTTTCATAGAAGTTCCAGTTTTCCGCCGTGCAGCTTATAAGCGGCATCACTTTGAGATGCCAGGTCGTGATCATGTGTCACAAGCAGGAGGGTTTTACCATATTTTTCTACCATAGAAAACAAGAGACTACTTATAACACCCGAATTAGAGGGATCAAGATTACCCGTCGGCTCATCTGCAAGAATTATTTGAGGATCGTTTACAAGTGCACGGGCAACTGCAGCCCGCTGACGTTCACCTCCTGAAAGCTGTGAAGGAATGTGATGAAGGCGGTGGGATAAACCTACATCCTGCAGAAGTGTTAAAGCTCTTTCCATAGCCTGCTTTTTTGGAAGACCGGCCATATAGGCAGGAAGAAATACATTTTCCAAAGCACTGAAGTCTTTTAAAAGGTAATGAAATTGAAAAATAAGGCCTAAATACTTTGAGCGGAATTCTGTTAAGTGTTCTTCATTCATAGCAGATATTGTATATTGCCCGCATTGAATAAAACCTCCGGTTGCAGAATCAAGCCCTCCAATAATATTTAGTAAGGTACTTTTACCGCATCCGCTTTCGCCGAGAATAACAATTTTTGATTTAGCAGGAACCCTCATATCAAGATCTTTTATGATTGTTAAAGATTCACCGGAAACTGCATCGCGGTAGGTTTTTTCCAAACCCTGTATAGTGAGTACATTTGAATCAGACTCATTCATCGCGTAAGACCTCCGCTATTTTAAAAGATAAAACCTTTGTACTTGCAAGCCAGGCTGCACTCACAGCAGAAAGCAGACCGAATAAGGTAATGAAAACGACCTCATTGACATAGACCCTCGCAGGGATTCCTGCATAAAATGAATATGTTGAGTTTCTTATAATATAAGACAATGATTCAGGATTAAATAATGAAGCACTCATGTATTGAAAAAAATAACTTGCCTTTGCAATCAGGGTAAACACCTCATCAATATTAACACTCATAAACAATCCGAGAATAAGCCCTGGAACGGCGCCGGAAAGACCTATAATTAATCCCTGCATAATAAAAATAAGCTGAATATTACCGGAAGAGGATCCTAAAGCGCTTAATACACAGATCTCTTCTCTCCTCTCGTATACCATTCTTCTCATTCCGTTAAAAATATTTACCGCAACTACAACAAAGATAAGCAGGGCAAGCATCATAAGAATATTTTTCTCCACCCGAAGGGCGCCGAAAAACGAGCGGTTAAAAGTACGCCAGGATTCAAAGTGAACAGAATCGAGAGCTGTACTAAGTTTTTGCATTACCCTTTCATCATGATCTTTATTGCTGATCTTTATACCATATGTCGGAACAGCGTTTTTACCAAATAATTCTTTGCCGTCCTCAAAGGGAATAAAAGCAAAAGCTGCATTAATGTCGCCGTACCCGCATGAAAATAAAGCGGTAACCGTGAAAACTCTGTTTTCTGAAAACAAGTCAACATCAGCACCGCCTGATAATGCAAGAATATTTACAGAATCTCCGACTCGTAATCCGAGATTTCGTGCTAAGGTGCTCCCCAGCACGATGGAACGGGATGTATATAAATCAAAATTCCCAGAATAAATCTGCAGCTGCTTTGCAAAGCCTTCATCATTATACATTTGACGATGATCAATAGCTCTAATAAGAGCGGCGCTTTGCCGTCCGTTCCTTCCTACTAAAAGACCTTGGGCTTCATAAAAAGGATTTATACTTGTTATCATTGGTTCTTGTAATGACTGATTCAATAAAGAAACAGAATCTTCATCACTGTCCGGAATTGCTCTTATGTGATAGGAACTGATCTCTAAAATACTTTCAATAGATTCAAGCTGAAAACCGTTCATAACAGAAAGTATTATAATTAAGGCCATAACACCGAAGCCAATACCCACGGCAGGCAATACACTGGTCATTGCAAACCGCGATCTTTGATCGATTCTTGAGAATCTCTGAGAAACATAAAAAACCCAGCGCAATGAGGTTGCTTTTATTTTTTTCAATATTGAGTTCTCCGTATTACTTTAGAACCGTTTTTAAACAATTCTTCTTTTTTAATGCCGTTTACATACACGGCTGAGACGCTTTGATTATCATCAAAATACGTTATTTTTGTATAAGACTGCTCATCAGCATAAGTAATTTCTTCGCGCAATACAGAATCTATAAATAATTTTTTATCGGGGTTAGGAAATTCCTTGGTATAAAAGTTTACTTCCCTTATTTCGCCAGTATCAGATTTTTTTACGTATTCTGTTATTCTATTCTTATCATCATACGAATACTTTTCCTGCAGTTTTAATGTATCTTCCCCGATTTGAGACAAACTCAAAGCATAGCTTCCTGTATACATCTTTTTAAAAATGACAAAACCATCATTGTTGTAATTACAATGTATTTTTTCATTACGTACATAATCAATCTCGGTGCTTTCTGCAGGAAATTGGGATTTTTCGTCATATAAAAAAGTTATTTTTTTTGTAAGCAGATTTTTTCCGGTTTCCTGAGAAAAAACTGCATGCTCAATTACTCTCATTAAGGAATCATAGCTTTTAATAACGACTCTTTTTCCTTCGGCTAAAACCTTTGAAGCAATACCGCCTTCTTTATTGAAAGTCACATCGAGTACTTCCCCGTCGTATTCCAGCATTCTGAATTTATTTTGAGAGTTTACATAATTAACTTCCGGTATGTCTAAATTAATGGAAATATCCTCACCTGCGGCTGACGCTGTCTCTTCCGGCTGCGGTTCTGTTAGT
>JAKJFV010000051.1 GCA_022704725.1 Spirochaetota bacterium | reverse complement strand
CCGCAAAACAGACTGACCGATCACCGTATAAATTTAACGCTGTATAAGCTTGAACAAATAATGCAGGGATATCTTGATGAAATGATAGACGCCTTATGCATCTATGCAAAAGAAGAACAGCTTAAGAATACAGCAATAAACTAGAACAATGACCATACGGGATGCAAGAAAAAAAGCATACAGCGCCCTGACAGACACAAATCTTACGTACAGTACGCCCTCCCCTTTTCTCGATATAGACTGTTTTTTAATGAAGCTGCTTAATGTTGACCGTACCTACCTCATTGCCCGCGATGATGAAAATTTGGGCGAAGATCTTTATGACCGGTTTCTGCACATGCTGGAAAAACGGAAAACAGGCCTTCCCGTTGCTTATATTCTACAAGAAAAAGAATTTTGGGGCTTAAAGTTTTATGTAAATGAGTCGGTACTCATTCCAAAAAGCGACACTGAAATTCTTGTTGAGCAGGCTTTGCTTTGTGCAAAAAAAGACTTTTCCAAGTGTTCCGGTTTTACATTGCTGGATCTGTGCTGCGGATCAGGCTGCGCGGGAATAGCAATTATGCACACTCTATTACAGGATAAAGTTTTTAAGTTTATAAGCTGTACTGCATCCGATATAAGTTCCGAAGCTCTTTCTATTGCAAAAATTAATTACAAGAATCTTCTATATGCATCAGACAGCGCTTCATTAAAAGATTCATACTCAGAGACAGAACTTGTACAAAGCGACTTATTTTCTTCGCCTGTATTTTTAGACAGGCAGTTTGATCTTATTGTGTCCAATCCTCCCTACGTCCCTTCTTCTATGACCGATGAACTATTAATGGACGGCAGAAGCGAACCCCGGCTCGCTCTTGACGGAGGCATAAAGGGACTCGACATTCTTGAACGCCTTATTAAAAACGCCCTCCCCTATTTGAAAAAAGGCGGAACACTGATGCTTGAAACCGGCGAGTATAATGCTTACGAAACCGCAGAGCTCCTGCGATCTTCAGGATTTACTAATATTGAGCACGTGAAGGACCTTGCCGGGCAAAACCGGGTTGTAATTGGTAAATCCCCAGATAACACAGATGACTTTTTACCTCATACAGGTTGATTTTCCTCTCCTTATCTTCTTGAATTTAGTCTTCAAAGACTGATATACTCAAAGACATGATACGTGATGCAGATCCAAAGGCATTAATTGAAAAGTTTTTCATAGACTATCCCTCATATAATTCCGAAGAAAGAAAAAAAATTCTTCTTGCCTGGGATTATCTTGTCACGCATACAGAAAGTATCAGTAGAAGCTGCGGGCAGCCGTACTATGAACACCCTTTGAGGGTTGCAGAAATTACCGCACAAAGCAGCCTCGATGCAGACACGGTAATATCAGCATTGTTTCATAATATTCTCGATCTTGAACATATCAACATGGAAGAAATAGAACAGCTTTTTGGAAAGGATGTTCTTCGCATTATTACCGGAACTGCCCGTATTACCGGCATGCAGATAAATAACAAAACCCTGCATCAGGCAGATACTGTGCGGAAAATGCTTTTTGCCATGGTTGACGATATACGCATAATTCTCGTAAAAATGGCAGACCGTCTTGACCGCATGAGGTTTTTAAAATCGGTAAGTCCCGAATCACAGAAGGCTATTGCTCAGGAAGTTATTGAAATTTGGGCTCCCCTTGCCAACAGGCTTGGTATGTCGAATGTTAAGTCCGAAATGGAAGACTTAAGTTTAAAATACACCAATCCCGATGTCTTCCAGCACTTAAAACAGCTTGTCGCTTTAAAAAAAGGAGAAAGGGCCGATTATTTAGAGAGGGCAGAACGCGCAATTTATAAGAATGCCGACAAAAACGGAATAGAGGTTTCAATTTCCAGCAGAGCTAAACATTTTTATTCGATTTATCAGAAAATGAGAAAACGAAATAAGGCTGCAGAGGAATTATACGATTTATTAGCGCTCAGAATAATCTGCAAAACAAATGCAGACTGCTACACCGTGGTCGGTATTGTACATACCTTATGGAAACCTCTTGAAGGAAGATTTAAAGATTATATTGCAATGCCCAAGGCCAACGGATACCAGAGCCTTCATACTACCGTATTATATGACGGTAAACCGCTTGAAATTCAAATACGCACAGAAGATATGCACGCGGTTGCAGAACACGGGGTTGCAAGTCACTGGCTGTATAAAAAGGGCACCAGTAAAGATTTAGTCTCTATTAGTAATCTTTCAATTATTAATCAGCTCAAAGAACTTAGAAAAGAAAATTTGACCGATGAACAGCTGTTTGCAGAAATAAAGGACGAGCTTCTTGGAGATTCAATCTTTGTCTTCACCCCGAAAGGCGATGTGCGCGAACTGCCGGCCGGATCAACTGCAATAGATTTTGCCTACAGCATACACTCGCATATAGGAGAGAAAATTGTCGGGGCAAAGGCAAACGGCAGCATAATTCCTCTTTCCAGCCCGCTTAAAAATACTCAGATTATTGAAATATTAACGTCCCCTCAAGCGCATCCGACAATTAATCAGCTGCATCATGTAAAGACATCTAAGGCGCGAAGCAAGATACGTTCATATTTGCAGGAAAATGATCCCAGTTTCGACATTGAAAAGGTTGTACCTCCGCCGCCCGGACCTAAACCATCCATGCCTCACAGAAGCGGATCAGGAGATCCCAATGAAGCAACCACAAAGACCTATAACGGGGAAGCTGTAAAAATACGGATTGGAGACACAACAAATTTCTTAATAACTATAGCCCGCTGCTGCACGCCTGTTTACGGCGATGAAATTGTCGGTTATGTTTCTAGAGGCAGAGGCATCATCGTACACAGAGCAAACTGCAGAAACTTTTCGCGCATCCCGAATATTAATGAACGGTCAGTTGAAGTTATTTGGGAACAGATCCCTCCTGCAGAGTCTAAAAAATCGAAGAAACACTAAGATCCTGAGCCCAGTATTCATCGCATGAGAAAGTTCCGGTATTCTCATCGACAGACAAAACCGCCCAGTATCCGTTGTCATTAAAGTATCCTTCAATTTTTGTGTTAACAAAGGCCTTTATACCAGCCTCAAAAAAAGAACCGTAATCAAAAATACCGCCGTCATGTTTATGGCCTGCAAAATAATAAAGAACATCGTTGTCTGCAAAAGCTGCGATGAGCTTAGCCCGTTCACGTGAATCAAGCAGGGTAAAATAAAAGATGCCGTCCCCGTACAAAGGATAATGAGAAAATATTATTTTCTGCTTTTTATCGTTTAGAAGCTCTTCTATTAAATTATTGAACTGAGCTTCACCAAGGGTACCGTTTGCAGAATCTAAAAAATACCATGAATATTCCGGTGTGGAAAACCGGTAATAGGCGGTTTGCGGTTTAACATACTTGATCCAATAATCCCATCCCGAATTATAAATGTCATGATTGCCCAAAAGTCCTTACACAGGTATATCGAAAGTATCTAAGCGGCTCACAAAAGAGTCATACATCGTATATTCCTTTTCGAAGCCGTAATTGGTCATGTCTCCTAATACTATGCAAAAATCCGGAACTTCATCTTCTTCAAGAGAATCCAGCCAGTCAAAAAGAACAGATTCAGGATTTGAAGTTACATCTGAATAATGAATGTCGGCAATGAGGAGAATTTTGTAGGACTGCTTTGACAGAATTGTTTGCGGTACAGCAATGTCGGTTATTTCAGTACTCCGAGACGAGACATCAGAGCTGCGCCAAAAAAATTCCTTCAAACCCATCTTACAGGAAGAGAAAAGCATAATAAAAAGCAGGATTAAAACATTGAACTTCATATTAAAATTTGCACCCCACACCTGCAGAAATACTGATATAGTTTACATAAGCCGTGAGCGTTAACTGATCAGAATAGCGGACACTAATTTGAGATCGTGCCGTTAATCCGTCGGGATGACTATAGAGTAAACCTGCAAAATATGCCGGCATAAGAAATAAGGGGTAACGGAACATCTCATAAGAACTTACGCCCCCGTAAAGCAGCAGCCGGGAATCAAACTCCTTTTGAAGCTTTAAAGAAAAGGCCGCTCCCTTGTCGCTTAGAAACGGAACATAAGAACGAATAGACTTTATTACAGAGTACTTATACATATAGGAGGCTTCAAAAGAAAAATTGAACCGTGCAAGGGAACCGAAAGAACCATGAACAGATCCGAAAAAGTCATGCTCCCTTCCATCACCCAAAAACCAGCCGGAATGCTGAAGAATTCCAAAACCAAGGGCTGCAGCTTCCTTCTTAACAAGCCATACACGTATTTGCCCGGTAAGGTCAACCTGGCCTAAGGTATAGTGAAAACCGCCTAAAATATCTGCGTTGTCAAAAAAAACTGAATGAGCAATTGACAACGAAAAAAAGGGTTTTGCAAAACCTGTTCCGCCGTTAGTTCCTACAGACAATTCCAGAAACTGAGAGACTCCAAATACGGGAGTAGATAGAAAAACAAAGAGATAACACAGTATAAACAGTATTCTGCATCTCTTCATAATCATCAGGTATTCTTAAACCGTGCAATCCAGGAAGATTCCACTGCAGATGACGTATAAATAAGACAATCATGATTATGACATACCCAATCCATTATTGTTCCATCCTCCGGGTTAACAAGAACGTAGGAAGAATCGGCAACGGAGGTACAATCAGGACCTATGAACTCAAGCGCTGTAGAAGTCTCGATTTTATTCAAAGCTCTGTAATGATAGAATGAATATCCGTCTTTTTTTTGAACAGGATGAGGTTTCTTTTCCGGATGAAGTGAAAAATCTTTTGTCTTTGCTTCCCGCGCAGAAGGATGAAGAGAATCCATTTCACGAATAAAATTCTGTTCTGTTGTTTTTGCACGATGCAGAACTGCTTCGGATTCCTCATTAGAAAGAATAGAACCTATTGTGCCCGCCATCTCATACCCGCTCTTTGTTTCGCCGGCAGTAGTTTTGTCGGCATCCTCACGAGAGTAAAAAAAGCCGGTGGAAAATTCCCGGTGGGCAGTTTTATACAATTCATCAATAAACGGGGCTGCTTCTTCCTTTGTTATGAGGCCTTCAAGACTGTCAATTGCCTTACGGTACGCCCTTGTTACAAGGGCTGCATAATACAGACTTTTCATGCGGCCTTCGATCTTTAAAGAATCGACTCCCGCCTTTTTCATATCATCCAGATGATCAACCATGCATAAATCTTTAGAAGAGAGAATTGCGGTGTAATCGTCGCCTTCAAAAACAGGAAAATACTCGCCCGGCCGTTCACGTTCTTCTAAAAGTTTATAATCCCAGCGGCAGGAGTGAGAACAAAACCCGCTGTTTGCGCTGCGGCCGGTCATATAGGCGCTTATGAGGCAGCGTCCGGAATATGCTATGCACATAGCGCCGTGTGCAAAAACCTCCAGCTCCATCTCGGGGCATGCATCCTTAATTTCGCGTATGTCTGCTAAGGAAGCCTCTCGGCCCAGCACAACACGGGAAAAACCCATATTGCGGTACACCTTTACCGCTTCCCGATTTATGCAGTTAGCCTGCGTGCTTAAATGAAGATGTGCATCGGGAAAATACTTTTGAACAATTGGGACAATACCAATATCCTGCACAATAAAAGAATCAATAGGATACTGCTTAAAATAGTCAATATCAGATACAAAGTGATCTATATCCTTATTATGGAAAGAAATATTTAATGCACAAAAAAGTCTTTTTGAAGGATATTTTTCCTTTAGTACTTTTATCTGTTCGTATTCCTTGTCATAAAAATTATCAGCCTTAACACGAAGAGAAAAACGCTTTAGCCCGATATAGGCACTGTCCGCACCATAAGCGTAAACGTATGAAAGTTTTTCAAGATTTCCTGCGGGTGCAACAAGTTCCATAAGCTGTCCTATACTAATTTTTTAATGCGGTTTCCGGCTTTTTCTACAGCCCTGTGCGCTTCCGGAAGAAATTCGTCTGCCATCTGAAAAAGATGCATCATGTTAGGCCATACATCAAGCTCATAATCAGTACCGGCATGATACAGCCTGTTAATAAACCGCTTAGCCTCGGGTAAAAGAACTTCCTTCTCACCCATTTGAATGAAAACAGGAGGAAGCAGACCGAGCGCAGATTCAGATGCACACATAGGGGATACTGAGGGGTTTTGCAAATTGGAGCGGTATGTATAAAGGTCTGCACATCGTTTTATGCAGTCAGCTGATATAACTTCATCACCGGACTTCTTAAGAACAAAGAGAGGCGAGTCCGGAGAAAAATCGAGCCAGGGGGAAAAAAGAATTATATTTTTTAGACAGCTTCGGATATTTTCAGGAGCATCAAGAGCTGAAGACAGGGCGATTGCAGCACCGGAGCCGTCGCCTGCAAGAATAATTTCCCTGCCGGTTTTTGCAATAGTGCGTAAAACAGCGCAAATATCTTCAATTGCAGACGGGAAGGGATACTCAGGCGCAAGACGAATTTCGGGAAGAATAAGTTTAGTAGAGGAGGCATTCGCTAAAGATGCACAGAAACTCCGCCATGACGAGCGGCTCCCGCCTATAAAGGATCCACCGTGAACATAGACGAGCACCCTGTTTTGTGCATAGACCTCGGGACTTAGAACATCGCACATGACGCCGCCGAAGTCCTGTTCAGATCTTTCTACATTATTGGGCAGAAAAACAGATGTAAAATGAGCTTCCAGTTTTTTTCTAAAAGGTACAGGTTCAGATTTTGAAGAAAAAATTAGATATTTGAGCTTTTTAACAGCTGAACGGCGGTCATTATCTCCCATAGTGCGAGAAGTATAGCAAAAACATCCAAAAAATGCTATACTTAGCTCACTATGCCGATAAAAATTCAATCTGACTTACCAGCCCGCTCTACTCTCGAAAACGAAAATATCTTCGTAATGACTGACCAGAGGGCAGCATGCCAGGATATACGCCCGCTTAAAATAGCGATCGTAAACCTCATGCCTACAAAAATCGCAACCGAAACACAGCTTTTGCGGCTGCTTGGAAACTCGCCTTTGCAGGTTGAAATTTCCCTTGTTCACATGGAAAGCCATCAGTCAAAGAATACCAGCACCGATCATCTTGAAAGATTTTATATTACAGCAAAAGAGCTCTGTACCAGAAAATATGACGGAATGATTGTAACAGGCGCACCGGTGGAACAGCTGCCCTTTGAAAAGGTAGATTATTGGAATGAATTAGGCGAAATTATGGATTGGGCTAAATCAAATGTCTTTTCCACATTATATATCTGCTGGGGAGCTCAGGCAGGCTTGTATCATAATTTCGGCATTAATAAACGAGATTTAGAAAAAAAACTGTTCGGCATTTACCCCCATTACAAGACAACTCTTGCAGAACCCCTTCTTCGCGGTTTTGACGACATATTCCCCTCCCCTCAATCCCGCCATACAGAAATTTGTACCGATGCATTAAAGGCGCACAAAGATTTAACAATCCTTGCAGAAGGAGAAGAATCCGGGGTCCTCTTAGTAAAATCAAACGACAACCGCCAGATTTTTATGACCGGCCACTTAGAATACGACACCGAAACACTCGGCAACGAATACCGCCGCGATCTTGATAAGGGTCTGCCTATCGAAATGCCGGTAAACTACTTCCCGGAAAACGATCCATGGCAAAAACCCCGCTCAACATGGCGAAGCCACGCCCACCTTTTTTACTCCAACTGGCTTAACTACTACGTCTACCAGGAAACACCGTTTGAATTTGTATAATAAGGAGAGGACGCACTGTGTGCGTTAAACCAACCCGTATGGGGCGCATAGATTAATATCGGCTCAGCGCCGGCTAGAGCCTCATGCGACGCGTAGTTTTTCTAACGCAGCTATGCTGCGTACTCCTCAAACCCATAAGAATATGTGGAAAAAAGATTAGTATCGGCACTCAACGTTTTTCATTACAGTAACGACCCGAAGGGGTGTATGGCATTGGAGTTGTTTTTTTATAACTAGCGAGTTTTTGCGAAGCAAAACACTCGAAAAGTTAAATGTACAGGAGGTACATTTAACTTAGAGCACTGGAACACTTTTTTTTACAGCATACAATGTATTCTTATCTCATCCCTTCTTAATTCCCGGGTTTGTAAAAATAATTTCAGAAATAACCTTGTTATCATGCTGATACACAGAAAGGCTTACATTTTTATAGTAGTTTTGTATTCTTTTTAAGATATTTCCCAAAGACCTCGAGTAATCAACGTAACCAAGTTTGTCTGCCGTGGTATTAATAACTCTTAAGCTTATTTCATTATCAATAAGCTGAATTGAAATTTCCAGCTCCTTATCTGCAATCTTATTCAGACTGTGTTTAAATGCGTTCTCTGCTAAGGGCTGCAGAATAAACGGAGGAACCGGAATATCTAAAAGATTATTATCAATATTGTAGGATAGAAGTAATTTATCGGGCCATCTAAGCTGCATTAGATGCAGGTAAGTTTGCAGGAAATTTACTTCTTCCCGAAGCAGAATTATTTTTTTATCGTTGAATTCAGTAATAAAATGATAGTTATCTGATAAGAGTTTAAGACTTTCCATAGCGTCTTTTGGAGACTCAACAATTTGATTAAAAATAATATTCATAGAATTAAACAAAAAGTGCGGCTTCATGCGGTTTTGTAGAATTCTATTGT
>JAKJFV010000050.1:3492-8711 GCA_022704725.1 Spirochaetota bacterium | reverse complement strand
GTCTTCCCCCTATGATATATTACATCCTGAAATCCGCTGGTTTCCAGCTGATGAAGCATTACGTGATTCCAGTTATGAGAAATTGCTTCCTCCTTTGGTGAATTCACTGCGTAAAGAAATTCATTCTTGGAGAGAACAAGGCTACACAGGCGCAAGTGGTACAAGCATATCGCTTCTTAACTGGTGGTTTAAAACTGAGCATCTTATACCAAAATCCGGCGGGATAGTTGTACCTTTTAAGTATTATTACGCCCAGAGAGAAGCGGTAGAAACTGTTATCTACCTTTATGATGTAGTAAAAGTAAAGGATAAATTCGATCTGCTTCGTTATGATTCTTCAAAGGCTGTTTCTGCAGGAATGTTTGATGAAGATTGGAGAAGATTTGTTATTAAAATGGCAACAGGAAGCGGAAAAACTAAAGTTTTAAGCCTTCTTCTAGCATGGGCATATTTTCATAAAACTTATGAAGAAGATTCAGAATTAGCCAGAAACTTTTTAATTATAGCTCCGAATATAATCGTTCTTGACCGTATTCGCAATGATTTTGACGGCTTAAAAATATTTTTTGAAGATCCCATACTGCCAGATAATGGTTTTGACGGGCAAAATTGGCAGGACGATTTTCAGCTTACCCTGCATATTCAGGATGATGTGTCCATAGTAAGAAAAACAGGAAACATTTTTTTGACAAATATTCATCGCGTATATTCATCAGATACCTCTGAGTCTTTGTACGAATCTGAAAATACAATGGACTACTTTTTGGGTAAAAAGCCTACAGGGAAAACCACCGATTCAAAAGTTGACTTAGGTCAGATAGTTAGGGATATTGATGAACTTGTTGTGCTTAATGATGAAGCGCACCATATACATGATTCTAAGCTTGCATGGTTTAAGTCCATTCTAGACATTCATAATAAACTTCTTCAAAAGGATAAATTCCTTTCACTGCAAATTGATGTAACCGCAACACCCAAACATAATAACGGCGCAATTTTTGTTCAAACAATTTCTGATTATCCCCTTGTAGAAGCAATTTCTCAAAATGTTGTAAAACATCCGGTACTGCCGGATAGTGCAAGCCGTGCTAAACTGGCAGAACGCCAAAGCTCACTCTTCACTGAACGATATGGGGACTATATAAATCTGGGAGTAGAAGAATGGAGAAAGGTCTATTTTGAACATGAAAAATTGGGTAAGAAAGCTATTCTCTTTATTATGACCGATGATACAAAAAACTGTGATGAGGTAGCTGAATACTTGGAATCTGGTTTTCCGGAATTTAAAAATGCAGTTATGACTATTCATACCAACCAAAGCGGGGAAGTTTCTGAAACGGTCACTGGTAAGACAAAAGAAGAACTTGAGCGTTTGCGGGAACAGGCAAATAAACTTGACAGTTGGGACAGTCCCTATAAGGTAATAGTATCTGTTCTAATGCTTAAAGAGGGCTGGGATGTCCGAAATGTTACTACTATTGTAGGTCTAAGGGCATATTCTTCAAAAAGCAATATTTTACCCGAACAAACTCTTGGACGCGGATTGCGGCGTATGTACTTTGGAACCGATATAGAAGAATACGTAAGTATTGTTGGAACCGATGCTTTCATGGACTTTGTTGAGTCAATTCAAAGTGAAGGTGTTGAGCTGGAACGAAAACCAATGGGACTCGGAACAGCTCCAAAAGCACCGATTATTGTTGAAATTGATACAAATAACCCCAAAAAGGATATTGATATACTGGATATAAAAATTCCAATTCTCAGTCCTAGAACATACCGTGAATACAAAAATCTGTCACATCTGGACCCTTCTTCCTTTAATCATCAAAAAGTTGAATATTTAGAGTTTTCTGAAGAACAAAAACGAGAGATAGTTTTTAAAGATATTACTACCAATGAAATCAATCATGTAACAAAACTGGATGCCACTGCCGTTACCGATTATAGAAGTGTTATCGGATACTTTACACAGATAATCATGAAGGATCTTCGTCTCGTGAGCGGATACGATATTCTATATGGTAAAGTTAAAGACTTTATCTCCAATTACTTATTTACAGTATCTACCGACATTGATAATCTTAATACATTAAGAAATCTTTCTGAAATTCAAGCTTCAAAAACAATTATAGAAAGCTTTAAAAAAAGCATTAATGAACTTACTGTACAAGATAAGGGTGATGCAGAAATTAGAGACTATATTAATTTGAGAAAAACCCGTCCTTTTATTGCAAAAGATCAGGGGTTTTTAATACCGAGAAAATCTATTTTTAATAAAATAATTGGAGACAGCCGCCTTGAATTAGATTTTGCAGCCTTCCTCGAAAACTGTGAAGATATTATTTCTTATGCAAAAAACTTTTTGGCAGTCCATTTTACAATTGACTACATCAACAAGGACGGATTCCCTTCGAATTATTATCCGGATTTTATCGTTAAGGTTACGACTAAAAAGGTTGTTCTAGTCGAAACAAAAGGGCTGGAAGACTTGGATGTTCCCCTTAAAATGAAGCGATTGAAGCAATGGTGTGAAGATATTAACAAAATTCAAAAAGAAGTAGAATTTGACTTTGTTTTTGTAGATGAAGAAAGCTTCTATACGTATAGGCCTCATTCATTTTACAATTTACTAAAGTCTTTTACGAATTATAAAGAATAAATCGAAGTCTTTTTTAATCCTTCTTTTTTTTCTGTGCTCATCTGTGCCGCCGCAGGCGTCTGTGTGTCCGAAGGACCCGTGGTAAGTATTATTCTCCCCGTCTTCCTTGCTTTACCCTAACATCTGTGTGCATCTGCGAAATCTGCGGACTAAATTAAACCCATTATCAGTTTATGAGCCACAGAGCCCGGCTTTGGAATAGAGGGAAGATTATCGCGTGTGAACCACTTAACCTCATCTATTTCATCAGCCTGCAGATGAAAGCTTCCTTCCTTATATTCAGCCTTGTAAGCAAGCATCAGCTGATCAGGAAAGGGCCAGCTTTGGCTTGTTATATAACGTATGTTTTGAATAGTAATACCGACTTCCTCTTTTACTTCGCGTGCAACAGCTTCTTCTGCAGATTCACCGTGTTCAACGTATCCTGCAAGACAGGTATATACATCGGTATTTTTCTGGCTGTGGCGTGCTAAGAGTACAGAGCCTTCTTTTTCAATTAAGACGATGACAGCAGGTGCAATGGTTGGGAAAAACTGCTCAGAACACATCATACAGCTTCTTGCTGTTTCAAATTTATCGTCCTGTAAAGGAGCGCCGCAGGCGGAACAAAAGTGAGTTCTGGATCTCCAGCACAATAGGGCGTGAGCTCTTGCTGCTTTTTGGGAATAAGGTCTTTCTTCGTCAAAGAGAGCTCTTAATGGTATAAACTTATAACCTGCAGGTGCCGGAGCATTTTCTTCAAGAAGAAGCGCTGTGTAGGCGTGTTCGGGCTCGGAGAACCAGTCTTTTACGAGCAGGTGTTCAAGGCATTTAGAAATAGTCTGATCATCAGGCAGATCTTCTGTTTTTTCATCTACCAAAAGTGAGGCATTTTTAAATAATAAATGCAGAGGATAAAAATCTCCTGCTCTGGTTGTAATCATCGGCATAAATATAGAATACCATGGGTTGTGATATTTTGCAAAGAAAAAAGCTCTTCTTATTAATTTCAATTTTTTGCCGTGAGAATCATCCTGTTTAGGACTGTTGAAGCTGCGTTCTTTACTACTGCTTTTTTCATGTTTTTTTCAAAAAATACACAATATATAGTGTACATTGAGACAGAAGGGCATTAACCTCTTGATAAAATGATGTAAAAATGCTATTGTCTGTAAATGAAAGTAGCAATCTTTTTCGGATCAAAATCTGATACTGAGACCATGAAAAAGGCAAGTTCTGTTCTTGCGGATTTCGGTGTGGACTACCGCGCCTTCATCCTGTCTGCTCACCGCTCCGGTGATCTATTAAAACAACAACTTATTGAAATTGAAAATGACGGCTGTGAAGTTATAATTGCAGGAGCCGGTTTAGCGGCTCATCTTCCAGGTGTTATTGCTTCTCATTCTGTACTCCCGGTAATAGGTGTTCCTCTTGAATGCATAACAAACGGTTCAAACGGATTAGCCGGCGTTGATGCATTATATTCAATCGTACAGATGCCTAAACAAATTCCTGTTGCTACAGTCGGTATAAATAATGCCGCAAATGCAGCATATTTGGCAGTAGAAATACTTGCAGTTAAATATCCTGAGCTTCGCACGAAACTCAAAGATTTTAGAAAAAAACTTGCCCAAGAGGCAGCCGAAAACGGCGGTATGGGAGTCACTCTATGATTGACATTGAAAAAGTTGAAAAAAAAGAACACATGTATGAAGGAAAAGCAAAAAAAGTATTTGCAACAAACGATCCTTCTTTAGTTATCATGGAATATAAGGATTCTGCAACCGCTTTTAACGGTGAAAAAAAGGGTACAATTGATAATAAGGGTGTTATGAACAATACAATTTCAAACTCTCTTTTTGAAATGCTCGGTGCCAAAGGAATCCCAACTCACTTTGTTAAACAGCTTTCTGAGCGTGAGGTTCTGTGCAAAAAGGTTTCAATTGTTCCGCTCGAAGTTATTGTACGCAATGTAGCAGCCGGCTCTTTCAGCAAGAGACTTGGTATTCCCGAAGGCAGTGCTTTAAAGACCACAATTTTTGAAATTTCATATAAGGATGATTCTCTTGGTGATCCTCTCATTAACGATTATCATGCTGTCGCTATTGGAGCTGCAACCTGGGATGAATTAAAAACAATTTATGATATTACTTCTAAAATTAATGAAATATTAAAATCGTTCTTTTTAGATCTTGGAATTAAACTTATAGATTTTAAACTGGAATTTGGAAAGGATTCAGAGGGTAATATCATTCTTGCTGATGAAATTTCGCCTGATACCTGCCGGTTTTGGGACGCTAAAACAAACGAAAAATTGGATAAAGACCGTTTTAGACGTGATATGGGGAATGTTAAGGAAGCCTACGTGGAAATCCTTAACCGGATAACAAAAAAGTAAAGTAAGGGAAAATAAAGTTCTGTCCTCCGCAGTCCGGATGTGCAGAGCTTTTTTTCTTTTCGGGGGACAAAATGGAAAACATCTGTAATATGGATTTTGACAAACTTCATGAAGAATGCGGTATTGTCGGAATTTACCTTAATAAAAAAGAAGCTAATGATTTTAATGCCGCCCGTATGA